>JAPOYR010000012.1 GCA_026706485.1 Chloroflexota bacterium
AGGCGGGACCAGTGTCCCGGATGACACCGGAGCTACTGGTCGAGTCCCATTAGGGGCGCCCCTACACCTGTTGAGGAAAGAAAGGCGAATCGCCCTTGACACAACCGTCCGGTCACCATACGATCCACCATCATGACGGTCCGTGAAATAGACGACCGAGCCGTGGCAACGTCTGGAAGCGACGACGCGACCGCTGATGCGCTCGTCCAGTCCGCGCGGCAGCTCTTGGTGCTCGGACGGCGCACGGGGCGGATTGCGATGCGGTTTGCCACCGCCCATGCGGATGAGCTTGACCTCACCATGCCGCAGTTTCAGACGCTGCGCGCCTTGCGCCACCGCAGTTGCCGCATGAGCGATCTCGGCGGTCGGCTGATGGTGAGCAAGCAATGGGCCTCGCAGAGCGTCGACTCGTTGGTTCGCGCGGGCCTGGCGACGCGGGCGGAGGACCCGGACGACCGCCGCCACGCGGTGGTAAGCGCCACGCCGGAGGGTCTCGAGGCACTCGAGACACACGAGCAGGCCCTCGCCACGTTCCTGGCGGGTGCGCTGGACGGGATGCCCGCCGAGGCGCTCGAACGCCTCGATGAGGCGTTGACTGAGCTGAATGCGCACATGGCCCGGCGCCGCGACCAAGGCTATTTCCGCTCGCTGCGAGAAGCGGGCAAGCGTGAATCCGGAGACAAGACATGACCGATGAATCCCGCTCGCCGCAGCCTGCTCCCGCTGAGGGGAGAGGCGGCAGGCGCGGCTCGCGACGCCCCGCATCCCAAACGGAACCCGCTGAGGGCGGAAGGGACGGGCGCCGGCGAGGGCCTCGCGGCAGGGGACGACGCGGACGCGGCGACGGAGACGGCCCGCCGGGATTCTCGCCTGGCGACGGTCGCGGACGCGGAGGCCAACACGGCGGCGGGCAGCCGCCCATGGGCGAACCGGGTGGAATGCGCTCGGAGCCGCGCATGGCGCTGGGGTCGAGCCAGCAGGTCTTGCGTCGTCTGGCGGCCTATGCGCTGCCGCATTGGCGGCTCGCGGCGGGGACGCTTGTGGTCACCCTGCTGGCCACGGCGGCCGAATTGGCGATTCCAAAGGTGCTGGAACAAGTGGTGGACAACGGACTGAAGGAGGGCTTGATCGCCGTCTTGATCGTGCTGGCGGCGATCGTGGTGGCGCTGACGGCCGTGAAGGGCACGGCGCAGTTCGGGCGCCAGTTCGCCTCCGAGTGGCTGGGCCAGCGGGTCGTGTTCACGATGCGCAACCAGCTTTATCGACATGTCCAGAGCCTGTCGTTTGGCTATCACGACCGCGCGCGCACCGGCGAGTTGATGTCCCGGACGACGAGTGACGTCGAGCGAGTGCGCCGCTTCGTGTCAATGGGCGCGTTCCAGCTCGTGCAAATCGCGCTGCTGCTCGTGGGCGCCGCCGTGATGCTGCTGGTCACCGATTGGCAACTGGCCCTGCTGTCGCTGCTCACCGTGCCGGTGATGGCGGTGCTGGCGGTGACATTCGCGCACCGCATCCGCCCGCTGTTTCAGGCAGTGCAGGAGGCGTGGGCGGACCTGAACGCCACGGTGCAGGAAAACCTGGCGGGCGCGCGCGTGGTGCGGGCCTTCGCCCAGGAAGAAATGCAGCGGGCGCGGTTCGAGCCGGTCAACAAGGAGGTCACCGACCGCAACGTGGAGGTGATGCGGCTGTTCGCGATGCGCATGCCGCTCTTCACAGCCGTGCTCGGCCTGGGCCAGGTGGCGGTGCTGTGGTACGGCGGATGGAAGGTGATCGAGGGCGAGGCGACCATCGGCGCCCTGTTGGCGTTCAACGGCTATCTGCTCCTGCTGATGATGCCCGTGCGCATGCTGGGCATGACCATCAACAGCTTTGCGCGGGCGGTGGCCTCGGGCAATCGCATCTTCGAGGTCCTGGACGAGCACTCCGAGGTGCAGGAGGCCGCGGACGCCGTGGCGCTTGACGAGGTGCGCGGCGAGCTGCGCTTCGACGGCGTGTCCTTTGAATACGAGGGTCAGCAGGTGCTGGACGACCTGTCGTTCCGGGTGCGGCCCGGCGAGGCGCTGGGCATCGTCGGCGGCACCGGCTCGGGCAAGAGCACCATCATCAATCTCTTGCCGCGGTTCTACGACCCGTCGTCCGGCCGCGTGCTGGTGGACGACGTGGACGTGCGGCAGGCGCGCCTGGCGTCGCTGCGGGGGCAGATCGGCATCGTGCATCAAGAGCCCTTCGTCTTCGCGACCAGCCTGCGAGAAAACATTGCCTACGGACGCCCCGGCGCGACCGACCAGCAGGTCGAGGCCGCGGCCCGCGCGGCGCAGATCCACGACTTCGTCGCGGGCCTGCCCCAGGGCTACGCGACGTCCGTGGGCGAGCGCGGCGTCACGCTCTCGGGCGGCCAGAAGCAACGGATCGCCATTGCCCGGGCGCTGCTGCTCGACCCGCGCATCCTGGTGCTCGACGAGTCGACCTCGAGCGTCGACACCTGGACGGAGCGGGCCATTCAGGAAGCCCTGGCGGATGCGCAGCGGGGCCGCACCACGCTCATCATCAGCCAACGGATTCGCAGCGTGCGTGACGCCGCCGAAATCATCGTGCTGGAGCAGGGACGCATCGTGCAGCGCGGGCGACATGAGGAATTGATCGAGCAGGAAGGCCTCTACCGCGACATGTGGCTCACCCAAGAGGCCGAGGCCGAGGAGCTGCGCGACGCCCAGGCGGCGCCCGCCGCCCCGAGTCAGGGAGGGGCGGGCTAATGGGCATGGCGGGACGCATGATGCTGGGGGGCATGGGCGACGACACCAAGGCCTACGATCACCGGATCGCGCGGCGGCTGCTGGCCTACCTGCTGCCGCACCGGCGACGGCTGGCGGTGGTGTTTGTGCTGGTGGTGCTGGCGGCGGCAGCGGCGAACGTGGGTCCGCTGCTGCTGAAGATCGGCATTGACGACGGCATTTGCGGCGGCGCGCTTGACTGCAGCGACCTGACCCAGGTCCAGGGCAACGGCGGCCTGCTGGCGATCGTCGGGATGGTCTACATCGGATCGCTGGGCCTGATGTGGGCGCTCAACTACTTCCAGGTGCTGCTCACGGCGGCCATCGGCCAGGCGAGCCTGCGGCAGTTGCGCAACGACATGTTCGCCAAGCTGCAGCGGCTGTCGCTCTCCTATTTCAGCCGGCATCCGCTGGGCGCGGTGATGTCGCGCATCACCAACGACGTGGACGTCATCAGCGAGTTCGTGACGCTTGGCGTGACGTCGCTGGTCGGCGACGTGGTGATGCTGGTGATCATCGTCGGAATGATGTTCGGGCTGGATTGGCGGCTGGCGCTGGTATCCCTGGCGGTGATGCCGCTGATGTGGCTGGCGAGCCGCGTATTCAGCAAATGGGCGCGGAACGCGTTCCGGCAGGTACGCTCCACCGTGGGCGACGTCTACGGCAACTTGCAGGAGAGCATCGACGGCGTGCGCACGGCGCAGTCGTTCGTGCGCGAGGACCGCAACGCCGCCGCCTTCGAGCAGACCAACCGGCAGAACGTGGACGCCAGCGTGCGCGCGGGCGCCATCGTGTCGGCGTTCATTCCCGTAGTGGACACAATCTCGGCGCTGGCGACGGCACTGGTGATCGTCGTCGGTGGCATGTTCGTGATCAACGGCGAGATGGGCGTCGGCACGCTGGTGGCCTTCATCGCGCTGATCGCCCGCTTCTTCACGCCCATTCAGCAGCTCACGCGCTTCTACAACCAGCTCCAGTCCACCATGGCGGCGGGCGAGAAGATCTTCGAGCTGATCGACGAGCCGCTGGACGTCGAGGACCAGTCGGACGCGCGGGCGCTGCCGCAGATCCAGGGACGGGTCGAGTTCGACCACGTGACCTTCGGCTACAACGGGACGGACGTGCTGCACGACATCTCGTTCGATGTCGAGCCCGGGCAGCGCGTGGCCCTGGTGGGGCCGACCGGCGCCGGCAAGACGACCACGGTGAACCTGCTGGCCCGCTTCTACGAGGCGGGCCGTGGCGAGATCCGCATCGACGGCGTGCCGTTGGACTCGGTGACGCAGGACTCCCTGCGCGGCCAGATGGGCATCGTGCCGCAGGACAGCTATCTGTTCTCGGGCACGATCCGCGAGAACATCGCCTTCGCGCGGCCCTACGCCACCGACGAGCAGGTCGTGGAGGCGGCGGAGGCCGTGGGAGCGCACGACTTCATCCAGCGGCTGCCGGAAGGCTACGACACCGATGTGCGCGAGCGCGGCGCGCGGCTGTCGGTGGGCCAGCGACAGCTCATCTGCTTCGCTCGCGCGCTGCTGGCGGACCCACGCCTGCTGATCCTGGACGAGGCCACCTCGAGCGTGGACGCCCACACCGAGCAGATCATCCAGCGCGGCCTCGACCGGCTGATGGCGGGGCGCACGTCGTTCGTCATCGCGCACCGGCTGGCCACCGTGCGGGGCGCCGACCTGATCCTGGTGTTCCAGGACGGCCAGATCGTGGAGCGCGGCGGGCACGACGAGCTGCTGGAAGCCGGCGGGCTCTACTACCAGCTCTACACCACCGGCTTCCCCGGCGACGAGACGCCGGAGCAAACCACGGCCACCGAGACCATGGTCCTCAACCGCCGGATGTGGATGTAGCCGGCTCGGTGCGTCTGCGCGCGGCCACGCTGGCGGACGCCGCGGCCATCGCCGAAATTAACGTGCGCGCGTGGCAGACCGCGTTTCGCGGAATCGTTCCGGACGAACGGCTGGACGCGATGCGAGTCGAAGAGCGTGTTGACCGCTTTCGGCAGCGTCTGGCGCCGGCGGAGTCCGCCAACCAACGCTTCATCCTCGCGGTGTCCGGTGACACGGCGCTCGGATTCGTGGGCTTTGGGACCACGGGCGACGAGGACGTGGACCCCGCCCGCGTGGCCGAAGTGCACGGGCTCTACGTGCACCCCGCGCACTGGCGGCGAGGAGCGGGTCGGCGACTGCTGCGCGCCGCCGTCGACGCCTTGGCCGCCGACGGCTTCGAAACCGCGACGCTCTGGACGCTGGCGGCCTGCGAGCCAACGCGGGCGTTTTACGAATCGGTGGGGTGGCGGACAGACGGCGCGGAGTCCGTGTGGGAGGAACGGGACGGCCTGGAGCTCGTGCGCTATCGCAGAATCTTGCCGACCAGTGAGCCGGAGTCAGACCCAGGCCCATAGCGGCCGCCGATCACGATGCTCGGCGCGGGACGGGTGCCGCCAAGCCGCTGCGCGCTAAGCTGCCGCCTCTTTGTCCCCTGCGGCGCGTCGGCCGTTCATGCCCGCGAACAGCCCTTCGATGACGCCTTCGACCCGCGCCACGCGCTCGCTCAGCGTGTCGATCCGAGTTTCGAGCGACTCGAATCGGGCATCCATCCGGGCTTCGAGGGCCACAAAACGATCTTCGAGCCGGTCGATGCGAGCATTGAAACGCGCCGTAACGGTCAGAATGAGGCCGCCAAGCCCGACGAATAGCGCCGCGCCCACGCTCAGAATTCCGATCAACTCTGGGGTCATGCGTGGGCCTTTCGGCAGGCCGCTGACGGCGGCCTGTGGCGAACAACTATAGCGCCACCGGCTGGGCGCACTCGATTCCGTTCCGGCGACGCACCCTCGCTACACCGCCGTCACCGGCGCGCGGAGGTCGAGCTCGACCGTGATGCCGTCGGGATCGCGCAGATAGAGCGTCCCGGTGCCTTCGAACTCGCCGGCCGTCTGCCAGACGGGCGCCTCGCGGTGGAATGTCGCACCGAGCGCCTTCAGCCGCTCGACGGCCGCGTCCCAGTCGTCCACGGACAGGCACAGGTGCGCGTTGCCGGCGTTGTAGGTCTCGAGGTCGACGCGTCCCGGCGGCGGCTCGTAGTAGCGCAGCAACTCCAGCTCGACCTCGGTGCCCGGCAACCGGAACAGCGCGATCTCCAGGCTGCAGTCGGGGTAGCCGATGATGTCGCTGATGTAGGGCTCGTCGTAGCGGCGGCGGAAATGGGGGCCCTCGCCGAGCAGGGCGCTATAGAACGCGACGGATCGGTCCAGGTCCGCCACGGTGAATCCCACGTGAACGACCTTGGTCACACCCATGCGAACGGCCTCCTTAGCTTCGGTAGCGCACGTGCGCTTCGAGCTTCTCGATCTGGACGGGCTGGGGACTCGGCGTGCCGCGGGCCAGCCGCACGCCGACGAGGTTCTCCCCCACCGCGAACTGATTCGGCTGGGCCGGATAGACCAACCAGCCATCCTCGACGGTCGGAGGCCCGAGCCGGAGGTTGTTGAGCCGCACCTCCACGCGGTCGGCGATGGCGCGGGCCGGAGGCTCGTTCATCAGGCTGCGGTCGGGGTGCCCGATCTGGGCAATCTCCACGGGGTCCAGCCGTTCGTCGTCAGGGAGCGCGTTGGCGGCCGGGTCCGAAAGCAGCACGCGCACGTCCACGCTCGCCACGTGTTCGGCCTCGCCCGCCACGTCATCGGCCACGTACAGCGTCAGCAGGGTGTCGGCGGCGCCGTCCCAGGCCAGCGGGGCGGGCAGCGGCGCGAACATGTTGGAGTTGAAATACATGTTGCGCGGCGTGTACCAGCCTTCCGGGTTGGGGATGACGATGGGGCCGTGGCCGCCGCCGCGCCGCTGGACGACGAAGGTCTTGGCCTTGCGGTGAAAGCCGTCCGGCTCGGCCAGCTCGACGTAGGCCCGGTGTTGGGCCTCCGCCGCCGGCCAGTTCAGCGCCTTCAGGCCGATGCGCTCGGCCGACTCCAGCGAGCTGTGCTCCCAGTTGAACGTCTGCACGCCGTCCGCGCCCTGGTGGAACCAGTTGGCGAACACGCCGCGGAACACCTCGATCGGCGGCCACATGTAGCCGTCGGAGGAGTGATGGTCGTCGATGGCCGGATAGAGCTTGATCGGCGTCCCCGCCGTGATGCGGCGGAACGCGGCGATATCCACGTCGAACGAGCGGCAACCGATGACCATCAGGTCCACGAGCAGCTCGCGGGCCCAGGCTTCGATGTCGATGCCGTCGAAGTGGCAGCCCATCAGGTTCTCGGGCACCCGCACGGCCAGCAGCAGGGGTCGGCCGCGGGCCTCGGCGACGTCCAGGGTCATGCGGCGCACCTTGCGCATGAACGTCGTCAGCCGGTCCCGCAGCTCCCACTGCCGCCCCCACGGCAGCACCAGCGGAATGCGGGCGAAGTCGAGCGTGATGCCGTCGTAGTCGTAGTCCTCGGCAATCTCGCGCAGGATGCCGAGCTTGTAGTCGTGGACCTCGTCCAGGGCGAAGTTCCAATAGCCGTTGGCGTTCCAGGCCGTCATGAGCAGCTCCGGGTGCTGCTCCTTCATGGGAATCGGGCTCACCGGGCCGAGATCGTTGTCCGAGCCGTTGATGCGGTAGAGGTGGAAGTTCTCCAGGCCGCGCCGCTGCGACGCCTCCAGGAAGATCTGCAAGATATTGACGCCGTCGTCCGCCCACTGGCGGTACCCGGGCGCGTCGATCAGGACCTGGGTGCGGCTGGGAAAGGGCGCCTGGTGCCCCTCGTTCCAGTCCCACCACATGCTGTCCAGGCGCACGGCGGGATCGTCGGCCCACTCGAACTTGAAGGCCAGCAGGTCGTCGATGTCCTTGATCGGAAAGTTGGCGCCGTCGCCCATGATCACGTCGAAATGGACCACGATTCGCCGCCGGCGCTCGATGGCGGCCAGGTGGTCGGCGGAGAGATCGACCCGCGCATCGCCCGGCGAAGTGAACGGCTCAGCCATGCGGCCCTCCGGCACGGAGCGAAGCCCCTTCACGGTGCGCCCCTAGCGGCCCGGCGTCAACCGTGGTCGTGATCGGATGATTGTCCGCCAGGCTCCAGGCCGTCGCACGCGCTCTGGACATCGCCCGACTCCTCACCCACGGCCTGACCGAAACTGGCGAACGATAATTCTTGACCCGCAGGTTGCCGAATGGTACGTTTCGGCGCGTTGCAACGGGAGCCTGTGACAGCGAACCATCTGAAATGGCCGAGGTTTTCGATTTCTCTTCTAGTTCCTTGACGGAAGCTCCTGTGGCACGAATCTTCGTTCCTTTGCAGCGGAAGGGAATACTATGCGCACGTTAGCCCGACGACGGCTCCTCATTCCGCTTGCAATCCTAATGCTGCTCATCCCGGCTGCGGCGTTTGCGCAAAGCGACGCTGCTGATCGCTTGGTCGAGCTTATCTTCTCTGAAGATGATTCCGAGGTATCGATCACCGAAAACATCCAGAGCACCGCTCGAGTCACTTTTACCCACGACGGCCAGGACTACATAATGAGTGTGCCCGTGGATATCGCCATTGATGAGACCATTCCGATTGCCGATAGCGTGAGTGCAACTAGCGCCGCTGCGCGCGTGGGCGTCTACGCCATTGAGGTAACAGCCGTCGAGGAAACCACGGAGGAAATCGAAGTTGGCTACTCGTCCGTGGAGCCGAGCAGCGACGACAACAAACTCGTAGGCGTGTCGTTTAATCTTACAAACCTAAGCGATTCCGCACAGGAATTCAGTGACATATTCGACAATGAGAAAGTGTTCGGTATCGACGACCTTGGGCGTCGCTTTGAGATGGCTAAGCTGCTAGGTTGCGACGAGGTAAACCCTGGTGGCATGGTCGAGTGCATTGCCGCATTTGACGTCGAAGAGAGCGTCACCATCACCGAGATCGAGGTGCATGCTATGGACGAACGCGTGATCACCTTGCCGGGAGAAGACGAGGAGTCGGACGAGGACGACGAGGAAGAGGAATCCTAGTGCGCGCCCGGAGCATGGCCGTGCACCGAGAGGGATCCAACGGCCAGAGGCGACGATGCGAGAGAGCTGCTTCCACCGCGTCTAGTGGGAGACGGTAACGCGGGTGTGCGTGAACAATCCAACCGCGTTCGACTTGTGCGCGGAATGACCGTCCGGGTGAACGCAGTCCCGTGGCGTCGGGCGCTGACTCAAGGTCTTTCGGCTTCCGGACTTAGCACCGAGCGCGCATAGAGCGAGTGGTAGAGACCGCGCCGCGCCAGCAGTTCCTCGTGCGCCCCCTGCTCGACGAGGCGGCCTTCATCCAAGACCAAAATGCGGTCGGCATTCCGCACCGTCGAGAGTCGGTGGGCGATGACGACCGAGGTGCGTCCGCGTAGTAGGCGGTGGAGGGCCTGCTGGATGTGCAGTTCCGTCTCCGTGTCCACGTTGGCCGTCGCTTCGTCAAGGATCAGGATTCGCGGATCTCGCGCCATGGCCCGGGCAAAGCTGATCAGCTGGCGCTGGCCGACGCTCAGGTTGCCGCCGCGCTCGTAGAGGGCGGTGTCATAGCCGTCGGGCAGGCGCGTAATGAACTCGTGCGCCCCGGCGGCCCGCGCGGCGTTGACGATGTCGGCGTCGCTCAAATCGGTCCGGTCGTGCCGGATGTTCTCCCAGACCGTGGCTGAAAAGAGAAAGGCTTCCTGCGGGACGATGCCGATCTGCCGCGAAAGGGAGTCGCGGGTGACGTCCCGCAGGTCATGCCCGTCCACGGTTACGCGCCCACTGGTGACGTCGTAGAGCCGTAGCAGCAGCGAAACGAGCGTCGTCTTGCCGGAGCCGGTGGGGCCCACGACCGCCACCGTCTCGCCCGGCTCCACCGACACGCTGATGTCATGCAGGACAGGTTGCCCGGGTTCGTACTCAAAGTGGACGTGCTCATACTCGATCCTGCCGGTCACGGGCGGCAGGACGATCGCATCCGGCGCCGGGCGCACGGCGGGCTCGATCTCCAGGAGCTCGACGGCCCGATCAGCCGCCACTAACGACCGGGTGAGCTGGCCGAACTCACCGGTCAGGTCGCGAATGGGCTCGAAGAGCCGCTCGATGTACAGCGCGAAGGCGACGAGCAGGCCGACGGAGACGGACGTGCCGATCCCCTGGCCCATGACGAGGATGACGAACGCCAGAGCAAGTGCCGCGAGGAGCTCAACCGACGGCCACAGTCCGTAGCGGTAGCGCGCGGACCGCAGCGTGGCGTCCAGGTTGTCCCGGTTCACGCTGCGGAAGCCGCGGGTGTTCTGCTGCTGGCGGTTGAGACTTTGCACGACGCGAATGCCCGCCACGTTCTCTTGGACGCTCGAGGTGACGTCGGCGATGGTCTCGCGGGCTCGGCGAAGGGGCCGGTGCGCAATCCGACGCCAAAACGCCAGACTGGGAATCAGCAAGGCGACGAACGCCAGCGTGATCGCCGCAAGCCGCGCGTCCATCGCCAGCATCGCGGCCGCGATGCCGATCACGCTCACGAAACTCGCCGTCGACGACGTGAGGATCCAAAGCGAATCCGCCAGTTGCTCCATGTCGTTCTGGACGCGGGACATGATCTGCCCCACCTGATTACGGTCATAGAACGACATTGACAGGCGCTGCAGATGCGCCACGAGCTTGGTGCGGATATCGAGCACCACCCACTCGCTGAGCGTCACCATGGTCCGGCTATGGATCAGGCCCGTGGCCAGGCGGGCCGCGGCGATGAGGCCGAAGAGCCCCACGCTGGCGGCAAATCCAAGCAGGTCGTTTCCAGGCGTCGCCAGCAGTTGGTCGATGGCCAGCTTGACCGTCCACGGCAACGCGACGACTGTGCCGCTGTACGCCAGCATGGCGACGACCGCCACCGCCAGCCGCCCGCGGTATGGGCGAAAGTTCCGGAGCAGCCAGAGCAGCATCCGCCAATAGCGCGTCTGGCGGTTGGGGTCCAGATCCAATTGCGCCCGGCCGCCGGCCGCCTGGGCCACTGGTGTCGCCATCAGCCCCAACCTCGATGGTCACGCATAGGAGCCGAACCCGCGCATGTCATCAGCCGGACGTAGCTGGAGGTCGTGAATCCGGCGATAGGGGCCATCCCGTTGCAGCAGATCGTTGTGGGTGCCTTGCTCGACGATCCGGCCCTGGTCGAGCACCAGAATGAGGTCCGCGCGCCGCACCGTGGAGAGCCGGTGGGCGATGACAAGTGCGGTTCGGTCTCGGAGCACCTGCACCATTGCCCGTTGGATCAGCGCCTCGGTCGCGACGTCGACGCTGGACGTGGAGTCGTCAAGAATGAGAATTGGAGGCGCCAGCAGGAGCGTGCGGGCAATGGCGAGCCGCTGGCGCTGGCCGCCGGACAGGGTTGTGCCGCGCTCGCCCACCCAGGTGTCATAGCCATCCGGCAGGCTCTCAATGAAGCCATGCAGCTGGGCGGCCCGGGCGGCTCGAACCACATCCTCCATTGACGCATCGTCGACGCCGTAGGCGATGTTGTCCCGAATGGTGGCCGAAAAGACGAATACGTCCTGCATGACGATGCCAACGCTGCGGCGCAGCGACTCGAGGGTCACGTCCCGGACGTCCACGCCGTCGATGGTGATTCGGCCCGCCGACGCATCGTAGAACCGTGGCAGCAGGTGCGCGATGGTGCTCTTGCCTGAGCCCGAGCCGCCGACGATCGCCGCCGTCTGACCGGGACGCAGCTCAAATGAGACGTCGTGTAACGCGGGCACGTCGTCGGTGTAGGCAAACGACACCGAGTCGAACACGACGTGCCCGCTGGCGGACAACTCTCGGGCATCCTCGGCAACGACAAGCGGATTCCTGGTGTCGAGAACCTCGAATATGCGCGTGCCCGCGGCCATGGCGGTGGAAAAGAGTCGTACCCGCCACTCCAGGCCCGCGATGGATCCGCCCAGCATCACCAGGAACAGCACAAATGCCGCCAGCGTTCCGGCGGTGATGACCCCTTGCTGCACCTGCCATCCGCCAACGAGCAATATCGCCGCTATCAATGCGGCGTAGAGGAAGGTGAGGACGGCGTCCCTGGTCACGGCGAGACGGTCGGCGAGAATGAAACTGCTGGCGACCGCGCTGGCCCGCTGCCGATACCGCCGCTTCTCGTAGTCTTGGGCGCCCAGAGCCTTCACCGTTCGAATCCCCGTCAGGCTCTCTTGCAGCGCGGTGTTCATGCGACCGGTTTCCTGGAAGACCTGGGTATAGATCCGAAACAGTCGAAGGGCCAACGAGACCCCATACCCCGAGATCATCAGGGAGCCGACGAGGACTATGAGACCCAGCTGCCAGTTCATGCTGAGCATGACGATGATGGGGAGGAAGAACAGCGTGAGGAATGCGATGCCGTGCATCACGCCGGTCGATATGAAATTGGCGCAGGCGTCGGCGTCGACGGTGGCTCGTGACATCAAGTCGCCGGTCTTCTGGCGGTCAAAGAACCCGAAGTTGAGCCATTGCAGCTTGGCGACGAAGTCGTTCCGGAGCCGGTACTCGGTCACCCGGCCGACGCGCTCGGCCAGGTAGAGGCCCAGGTACCCCAGCATCGCCCGGACCAGGCCAGCCGCGATCATGAGGACCGCGATCAGCGCCAGCGCATCACGACCCTGCGTCAGAAGAGCGTCGACGGCGTCGCCGGCAAGGAGCGGAAGCACCACCCGCGGCACGATCGAGGCAACCATGACGACGGCTGTCACGATGACGAGCGCCCGCTGCGTCAGGGCGTACTTGACGAGACGCATGAGGGTCGGCATGTAGGTTTGGAACTCTTGGTGGCCTGCGAGGAATCTCTGGCCGATCGGAACTTCGCGAGACCACGCGAGCCACAGGACGCCGTGCCTCAACGTTGCGCGGTCGTAGCCGCGGCGTCAACCGCTGGCGACGCCATCGGATATCCTGGCATCCAGGCGGGAGGCGTGGCTCGCGGAGGGGCGCGCCCGGAACCTTCCCGTGCGCCGAGCGGGATCGAATGGCCGGAGGCGACGATGCGAGAGGACTACTTCCACCGCGTCCAGCGAGAGACGGCGACGCGGGTGTGGGTCAACAATCCCACCGAGTTCGATTTGAGCGCGTCGGTCGACGCCGGCGCCGTCTCGGGCACCACTAATCCGACCTACGGCTCCGTGCTGCTCAGGCGCGAGCCCGAGTACGTCGAGCCGATCATCGACGAGGTGGCGGCCGTCGAGTCCAACCCGTACAAGGCCGCCGACGAGGTCTACCAGCGCATCACGCGCCGGTTCATGGAGGGCTTCCTGCCGCAGTGGGAGTCCAGCGGCGGACAGTGGGGCTTCGTGACCATGCAGGACGATCCCCGCCTCGACGAAGACCCCGACCTGATCGTGGACGCCGCCCTGCGGCACCGCGAGGTCGCGCCGAACTACCTCGCCAAGATCCCGGTCATCGAGTCGGGCATGGAGGCCATGCGGCGGCTGGTGGGCCTCAACATTCCCATGTGCGCCACGGAGTGCTTCGCCGTCTCGCAGGCCGTGGCCATGTGCGAGGTCTACGAGAAGGCCGCGGACGCCACCGGCAACACGCCGCCCTTCTTCATCACGCACATCACCGGCGTCCTCGACGACGACCTGAGCGAGTGGGTCGCGGAAAACGAGATCGACCTCACGCCGGAGCTGGTGCGGATGGCCGGCTCGATCGTGGCGCGCAAGCAGTACAAGGTGATCAAGGAGCGGGGCTACCGCACGATATTCCTCGGCGGCGGCGTGCGCGGGACGCACCACTACACCGAGTTCGTGGGCGGCGACGCGCACATCACGATGAACTGGTCGACGTTCGACGAGCTGATCCAGGAGGACGGGCCGGTCGTCGACCGCATCCACTTCGCCGACGACCCCGCCGATATCGCCGAGCTGCGGGCGAAGATTCCGCGCTTCGCCACGGCCTACGACGATGACGGCCTGACCACGGCGGAGTTCACCGAGTACCCGGCGCTGGTGCGGTTCCGCAACTACTTCATCGACGGCTGCGAGCACCTGGACGACGAAATCGCCAAGCGACACGCCGCCGCGGCGGTGGTGTAGGGGCGGCCCCTGCCTGGATCCGGGCGCCCACAAGGGACGCCCCTACACGGATGAGATGTGAGAGTTGGCGCGGGTCAAGCGGCGGCGCGCCGTGGCTCCGCTCGGATTCTGGGTCGAGGCCCGGATCACGGAAGGGAAACGGCTAAGTCATGACATCTGACGAGCACGCGGGCGACCCCTTCGCGGTCGAGGGCCGCTGGTATCGCGGCAACTTGCACACGCACTCCACCAACTCCGACGGGCGGAAGTCTCCCGAAGACGCGGTGAACTGGTACCGCGACAACGGCTACGACTTCATGGCCCTCACCGACCACAACGTGCTCAGCGACACCTCGGCGCTGTGCACCGACGACTTCATCACCATTCCCGGCATGGAGATGCACGGCCCCGACCCGTGGCTCGGGACGCGGTATCACATCGTCGGCCTCGGCATGCACAGCTTCGACCGCGGCGACGAAACCTTGGGCCCGCAGGAGGCTATCGACCGCGTCAACGCCGACGGGGGCCTGGCGATCCTGGGGCATCCCTACTGGCTCGGCCAGACCGCCGCCGACATGAGCGAGTTGGAGGGCTTCGCGGGCATGGAGGTCTTCAACTCCATCTGCGACCGCAACCGGGCCAAGGGTTTTTCGTCGGTCCATTGGGACGACTACGGCGACACGCTGGGCATCACCTGGGGCTTCGCCACCGACGACACGCACTGGATGCTCAATGAGGAGGGCCGCGGCTGGGTGATGGTGCGCACCACTGACTTCAGCCAGCGCGGCCTGCTGGAAGCCATGCGCGCGGGGCACTTCTACGCGTCGATGGGCCCGGAGCTCCACGACGTGCAGATCAGCGCCACCCATGTGACGGTTCGCTGCTCGCCGGCGCGGCGCGTGTCCCTTATCACCGCCCGGGCGGGCGGAGACAGCCGTCACGTCGACGGCGGCGAACTGCTCACCGACGTCAACCTCGAGCGGCGCGAGTCGCCGGCGTATCCCGAGCGCTACCTCCGCGTCGAGGTCGAGGACGCCGAGGGCCGCATCGCCTGGTCGAACCCGCGCCCGGCCTGAGGCGCGGCGAGCGTTTCACTTCCGGCCGTCCCCGTCACCCCGGCGAAAGCCGGGGTCCAGGTTCGCCCGACACGCCCGAGTCCCCGCCTGGATTCCGGCCCCGTATCGAGTACGGGGCAGGCTCTCCGCCGGAATGACGGAAGGTTTCGCAACGGTCTCCTCCAAAGGAGAATGGACTCAAACAGAGGATTCCTGAGACCGCATGAAGCTCTTCCTCAAGGTCGCGCTGTTCACGGTGGTGGTGCCGGGATCGGTTGCGGTGCTCGTCCCGTTCCTTCTCGGCGGTGACCGAACCGTCGCCGGCGGGGCGTGGCTTGGGCTGGCCGTATGCCTCTTCACGATCGGCATCTCGATCTACCTGCGCGCCGTGTGGGACTTCGCCATGATTGGAAAAGGAACCCCCGCGCCAATAGATGCGCCGAAACGGCTCGTCGTCCGCGGCATCTACCGCTACTCGCGCAACCCCTTGTACGTCGCCATGCTAATCATCGTTGCCGGGTGGGCCGCGCTCTTCGCAACGGCCGTACCGCTGGCTTATGCCGCAGGCCTCTTCATCCTGCACTCCCTAGTCGTTCGCTTCCACGAGGAGCCCCACCTCGCCCGCGAATTCGGCGATGAGTACACGGCCTACACGCAGCAGGTCGGCCGTTGGCTCCCTCGCCTGCGGCGTCGGTAGGTCCGCGCCCGCAGCCACTTTCGAGGGGTGGCCTAACGCCCTGGCCTGAAAGATCCGATGTCGACCCCCAACTCGCCCTTCTCCCTTCCAGGAGACCCTCGCCTAACGATTCCGTCATTCCCGCGAAGGCGGGAATCCACCCGTCATTGAATCTGGGGGCGCGCCGAACATTTGGGGTAGGGGCGGGTTTCAAACCCGCCCGCTCAGGCCAGGGACTTCTTACGAAACCGCGCTCCGCGCGATGGCGATGAAGTCGTCCGCCTTCAGGCTGGCCCCGCCGACCAGCGCCCCGTCCACGCCATCCTGCGCCAGCAGCTCGCGCGCATTGCCCGGGGACACGCTGCCGCCGTACAGAATGCGCGTGCGCTGGGCCGCCGCGGCGTCCAGCGCCTGGCTCAGCGCCTCGCGCGCCCAGCCGATGGCCTCCGCGGCCTGCGCGGGAGTCGCCGTGCGCCCCGTGCCGATGGCCCACACCGGCTCGTAGGCCAGCACCAGCGGCTCGGCGGCTCGGGAATCGATCCCGTCGAGGGCCGCCTGAACTTGCGCGGTGATCAGCGCCCGCGCCCCGCCGGCATCTCGGACGAACTCGGTCTCGCCCACGCAGACGATCGGCGTGAGGCCGGCGGCCAGGGCCGCCCGCAGCTTGCGATTCACCATCTCGTCGGTCTCGCCGAAATCGGCGCGCCGCTCCGAGTGGCCCACGATCACCACGTCCGCCACGCCGGCCAGCATCGGGGCCGAGATTTCGCCGGTAAACGCCCCGCTATCGAGCCAATGCATGTTCTGCGCGCCCACCCGCACTGACGTGCCCACCACCGCGCGCGCCACGTCGGTCACGGCGATCGCGGGCGGGCAGAGCACCAGGTCGACCCCATCGGGCGGTCCGGCCCGGACAATGGCGCGGGCCAGCTCAACGCCCGATCGCGGCGTCGTGTGCATCTTCCAATTCCCGGCCACGAGGGGGCGGCGGGCGGGCGGAACCCTCACCCTACCCCTCTCCCAGAGGGAGAGGGGACCGGATTCGACGCGCTGAGGTCGGTCCGGTTGGCGCCTTGTTCGGCCACAAGGTTGCACGCCTGCAGGTAGTGCTCGATAGACTCGCCGCAGTCGGCCCAGTAGCCCTCCAGCAGGTCGTGGGTCATCTCGCCGCGCGCCAGGTAGGCATTGTTGAGGTCCGTGACCTCCAGCTCGCCGCGTGCCGACCGGTCGAGTTGCCGCACCAGGTCGAAGGCGTTCTCGTCGTAGAAGTAGATGCCCGTCACCGCCAGGTTCGAGGGCGGGCGCTCGGGCTTTTCGATGAACTGCACGATGCGGTCGCCGTCCAGCTCCGCCACGCCGTAGGCCTGGGGATTCTCCACCTCGGTGAGCAGCACCTTGGCCCCCGACGGCTGGGCCTCGAACCGGCGCGCGGCCTGCACGATGTTCCCGCCGATGATGTTGTCGCCCAGGATCACCAGCATGCGGTCGCGGCCCACGAACGGCTCGGCCAGGCCAATGGCTTCCGCGATGCCCCCCGCGCCATCCTGGTAGGTGTAGCCGAGGTGGTCGATGCCGAACTCGCGGCCGTTGCCCAAGAGTTGCAGAAAGTCCCCGGCGCTCGAGCCGCTGGTCACGATCAGGATCTCGGTCACTCCGGCGTTCACCAGCGTCTCAATGGGGTAGTAGATCATCGGCTTGTCGAAGACGGGTAGCAGTTGCTTGTTCGTCACGCGCGTCAGGGGGTCCAGACGCGATCCCGTGCCGCCGGCCAGAATCACGCCCTTCATGCACTGCGCTCCGTGTCGTCGTCGCCGGCGAGCACCGCGGCGGCGAACTCCTCGGGCTCGAACACCGCGAAATCCTCTGTCCGCTCACCCGTACCGATGAACTTGATCGGCACGCCGAGCGCGCGCGTGACGGCGAATGCCACGCCGCCCTTGGCCGAGCTGTCGAGCTTGGAGACGATCACGCCGGTCACGTCCACCGCGTCGCGAAACGCCTGAGCTTGGCGCAGGCCGTTTTGCCCGGTCAAGGCGTCCAGCACCAGCAGCACCTCGTGCGGCGCGCCGGGCACCTGCCGCTCGGCCACGCGGCGCACCTTGGCCAGCTCGTTCATCAGGTTGAGATTTGTGTGCTGGCGGCCCGCGGTGTCGGCGATGACGTAGTCGACACCGCGCGCCTTGGCTGCATCCAGGGCGTCGTAGACCACCGCCCCGGGATCGCTGCCCGGCTGATGCGCGACGACCGGCGCCTCGATGCGCTCGCCCCAGATTCGGAGTTGGTCGATGGCCCCTGCGCGGTAGGTGTCGGCCGCGGCCAGGAGCACCGAATAGCCGTGGCTTTTGAGCAGCGTCGCCAGCTTGGCGATGGATGTCGTCTTGCCCGCGCCGTTGACGCCCACCACCAGCACCACCTGCGGCGGTTCGCCGGCGGCGAACGCTCGCTCGCCGCTGCCCAACTCCGAGGTCAGGCGTTCGCGCAGCAGTGCCCGGGCGGCTTCGGGGTCCTTGATGCCCGCGTCCTGCACGGCCTCCTGCAGCCCTTCGACGAGCTCCAGCGACAGCTCGGGACCGAGGTCGGCTTGGATCAGCAGCTCTTCGAGCTCCTCCCAGTCGGCGTCGTCCAGGCCGCCCCGGTCGAACCAGCGCCGCAGCCCGCCGCCAAAGCGCCGGCGCGTGGGCGCCGCGCCGGCGTCAACCGACGCGCTCTTGGCTCGCCGCAGCCGTCCCAGCCGCATCCCTAGCTACCGGCGTGCGCGCGAGCCGCGCGTCGTGCGAGGATGGAGTCGCACGCAGGAATCATGACCCACATCGGCGGGAGTGCAACATGTCGCATGGCGCCCGAGTCTCCATCGAATACTGCAGTCAATGAAACTATCTCCCCAGAGCCGTCCGTGCGACGGAGGAGATTCTGACCGAGTTCGCGAGCGACGTGGCCGAGTGGACGCTGATTCCTTCCGGCGGCGGCGTGTTTGAGGTGATGGTTAACGATCAGCTCGTCTTTTCCAAGCGCGAGTTAAAGCGGCACGCCAAGCCCGGCGAGATCTATCCGCTGGTCGCCGAGGCGCTGGCGGGGTAGCTCGCCGGGGAACGCGCCGGGCCGGACACGACCGAAGGGTCGCCCGTGACCCTGATCAGTTCTGCATCACGCACGTTGGCGGGCACTGGGCCTGGGGCGTCGGTGGGGCGCGCGGCTCGGGCATCGCCAGGGGCAATCCTTCGGGCAACCGCTCGATGTCCCGGGCGTCGAGCTTGCGCACCCGGTTCCAGGCAAACCCGTGCGCGGTGAAGATATCCAGGTTGGGAATCCACCGACGTTCGCCGTCTGAGACCAGGTATATGCGGTCGTCACTGTCCTTGATCAAGTCGCCGTCGCTCACGTGAGCGGCGATGAAGACCTGAAAGAAGGCCCCCTCCTTCACGACGGCGAACTCCCGCTCGTAGTCCGGCGTGCTTGCCTGGAGATACAGGCTGCGACCGCTCAGCAGGATCTCTTCCGCTCGGTCGATTCCCATCGTTTTCAGCCCTGACACCTGAACCTGAATGTTCTTGTCCGCACCGAAATCGTCGACAAACAGCGCATACCGGTGATGCCACGAGGACGGCCAGGTGCTCATGTACACGCTGTTCGGCACCATGTGTCGGATCTGCGCCCGCGCGTGCTCGGTCAGGACCTTGGCGTGCCCCGTAATGCCGCTGATGTTGCGCCACGCATCCCCGGTCATCTGCACACCGGCGCGCGCCGCAACCCCGGCCAGCAGCGCCAACGACACCACCCACACCGCCGGTCGTACAAATCGAGCGAGCCGCAGTCGACGGAGCGCTGCTGGCGCCGCCGCGAGGAGGAGTGCCAAGCCCCCCGCCAGCCAGATCCCAAGAATGACGTAGACCACGGCGAAGTAGTGGTCATAGTCCGGAATCGTGTAAATGAACGTGAACAGCCCGGTTAAAGCGGCGGTGCCCAGGGTCCATCCCGCGAATCGCCAATCTCGCGCGGCAACGACGAAGAAGCCCGCAATGATCGCCACGACCCAGACCCACCCAAACTCGCGCAGCACGTCGGCGGTGAACTCTTGCCAGCGGGGCCCCAGGTGCTCGCCGGGTGTGACGAAGAGGCTGCGCGCAATGCTGGTGCCGCCCGGCGCGGCCGTAGAGGAGAACGCGTGGTCCCAGATATCGCGAAACCCGAGCAGCCGCTCCGTCTCGGGCTCTCTGAACGCCACTGGGGTCCAGCGGGCGCGCAGCAGATAGATCCAGGGAGTCAGGCCGATCAGGAACGCGCCGGCCGCCAGCGCCGCTTCGCGTGGCCGCGGCCGGCGCCACGGCCGCCGCGCCAGGACGTACGCAAGCGTAAAGGGCAGCATGAACAAGCTGAGCGCGTGATTGGTGAACGACAGGCCGGTGGCCAGGGCCACCGCCGCCAACCGCACCGGCGATGGGCGCCGCTGGAAGGCGCGCAGCGAAGCGGCCACCGCCAGCATGAGCACCATCTGCAAGCTGAAGCTCTCCGCTTGAACCCCGAGTGTCCAGACGCGGAACCCGGTGCCGAAGACGATCGCCGCTCCGAGCGCGGCCACCCACGAGCCGGTGACGTCCCGGGCCACGACGAACAGCAAGACCGTGGCCAGCGCGGCGAACGTCCCATTCACGACGTTGGCCGCGTGGGCTGGTTCCAGGAAGCTCAAGGCGTGGGACCCGAGGAATACCGCGGCTGTGAGCAGCGGATACGATGGCGGGTGGGCGATGCCGCCCAGATACCCCAGCGTCTGAAACTCGCCTTCGTCGCCGCCGTTCACATACGGCACCGCGCTCAGCCAGTAAAACGGCAACGCCAGCCCGGCCAGCACCACGATCGGCAGCCAAAACTGAATGTGCGGCCGGGCGGCGACGGCCGCAGAGGCCGCCCTAATCCGGTGCGCAGCGCTCATTGCAGCCATCGCCACCTCCGCGTGCGGTCACTCCGTGGCGTAGGCCGTATCCAGAAACTCGGCGAGGTGCAGGACTTCGAGATCGAGGCCTCGCCGCCGCGCGCCGGTGCGCAGGTGCAGGATGCAGCCCGGATTGCCCGACACGATGGTGCGCGCCCCCGTCGCCTCGATCGCGTCGAGCTTTTCATCCAGGATCTGCAGCGACACCTCCGTGTCGGTGGCGCTGTAGAGGCCCGCGGCGCCGCAGCAGATCGTGGGGTTGGCCGTCTCCACCAGCGTCACGCCGGGGACCGCGCCGATCAGGTCGCGGGGCTGCTGCGATATGCCCTGGGCGTGCACCAGGTGGCAGGCGTCCTGGTAGATCACCTCGCGCTCGACCGCGGCCGAGCCTGCAGGTGCCTCGATTTCCGCTAGGAACTCCGAGAAGTCGCGCACCTTGGCGACAAACGCGCGCGCCCGCTCGCCGTAAGCGGGATCCCCGGCCAGCAGGTGGCCGTACTCCTTCAGGGTCGAGCCGCAGCCGGCGGAATTGACGACGATGGCGTCGAAGGCCTCCGCCTCGAAGGCGTCGATGTTGCGCCGGGCCAGATCGCGGGCGGTTTCGCGCGCGCCGCCGTGCACGTGGAGCGCGCCGCAGCACTGCTGGTGCTCGGGAATGTGGACGTCGCAGCCGGCGCGCGCCAGCACCCGCAGCGAGGCGCGGTGGGCCTCGGCGAGCGACAGCGACATGATGCAGCCGGTCAGGAAGGCCACCCGATGGCGGCGCTCGCCCTCCGCCGGCACGAAGCGCAGGTCGGCGGCCTGGAGGAACTCAGCGGACATCGGCGGCGACATCGCGTCGAGCCGCGCCAGCGGCGGCGCCAGGGCCTGCAACACCCGGCTGCGGCGCACCAGCCACTGCAGGCCGCTGCGCTGATACAGCCGCAAGCCTTGCCCCATCAGCCGCAGCGCGCGCGGTCGGGTGAAGACGTGGCGCAGCACCAGGTCGGCGACGCGCCGCGCCCGCGGCAACAGCCCGGCCTGCACCGTCTGTGCGCGCACGTCCTCGATGATCTCGCCGTACTTGACGCCCGAGGGACAAGCCGTCTCACAGGCGCGGCAATCCAGGCAGCGGAAGGTGTGCTTCAGAAAGGTCGGGCTGGTGAGGGACATGTGCCCGTCCGACACCGCTTTGGTGAGCTGAATCCGCCCGCGCGGCGAGTCCATTTCCAGCCGCAGCACGCGGTAGGTGGGGCACTCGTTGAGGCACAGACCGCAGTGCACGCAGGTGGCGATGGTGGCGGGGTCTGGCGCGTCGTGGGTGCTGAAGCCCACCTGCGGCGCGGCGACGCTCATGCGGCATCCGCCAGGAAGCGCCCAGGGTTGAGCGTGCGGTTGGGATCGAACGCGCGCCGCAACTCGCCGGCGAGCGCATGCGCGGCGTTGGACGGATCCACGCCCCAAACATCCAGGCGGCGCTTGACGCCGGGTGGCGCCGCCTCAACCACGACGGGAGCGTCGAACATCCGCGCGGCGCCGCGTAGATCGGAGACGGCGCGGCAAACCGCGTCGGTGTCGCCGCCCGTCCAGCGCACCCGCCCGACGCCGCTCACGGCGTGCGCCTCCGCGCGCCACTCCAGGCCGTGCTCGGCGGCAATCTCGGCCGCCGTCCCGAGAAGCGATGGAATCTGCGACGAGAGGGCGCTCATGCGGGATACCGTATACGGCTCGCCGGTTGGTGGCGGTTCCGCCACACGCACCGCGTCGCGCCAGAGGTCGCGCTGCGCGTCGCCCTCAAGCACGTGTGGGGCGGCGCCGTTGGAGGCGAGCGTCTCGTGCACCATCGCGAGTTGCGCGGCCACCCCGGCCTCCGCGCCGCCGAACCGCACCGCCAGCAGCCAGGGGCCGTCCGGCACGTCGGCTGACGCGACCAGTCGCCGGTCGATGAGATCGACCCCGGTGGGCGCGACCGGCAGGGCCACGATCGACCCAACCGCGCCCCCCGCGTCGAGCGCCGATGCGTAACCATAGACCGCCGTGCGCTCGTTGGCCGGCAGCGGCGCCACCTTCAGGTTTACGCGAGTAATCAGCCCCAGCGTGCCCAGCGCACCAATGTGACCCTTGTGCAGGTCATAGCCGGTCACGTTTTTGACCACCATGCCGCCGGATTTGGTGATGGCGCCGTCCGGCCCCGCCGTCTCCGCGCCGATCACCAGGTCGCGCAGCGAGCCCGAGGCCACCCGGCGCGGGCCCGACATGTTGGTGGCCATCAGGCCGCCCAATGTGGCGGATGCCGCGAATGGCGGGTCCAGCGGCAAGTGCTGGCCCTCCTCGCGCAGCCGAGCCTGCAGCGCGGCCAGCGTGACGCCGGCCTGGACGCCAAGGGTCAGGTCCGCCGGCGTGTAGTTCACGAGATCATTGAGCCCGGTCGTGTCGAGCACCACGTCGACGCGTTCGGGCACATTCCCTAGCCCCATCTGGGCGCCGGCCCCGCGCGGGACGACCGCGGCGCCCACCTCGTCGCACCGCGCCAGCACGGCCGCCGCTTCGTCCGGATGCGCGGGCTGGACGACCACGGACGGCTCAACCCCGTCGACGGCCAACGCCACGAGGTCGCCGGTGCGGATGCGGCTGGCCGGCACATCGCGCGCCAACGCGGCCGCTATCTCCTTGGCCGTAACGGCAGTCGGAGCTTCAGCTTCAAGTGCCATGATTGGCAGTATGGAGTGCGGTCAGGACCGGAACAACCGCCGAGACACGGCATGATCGTGGCGCGCACGCGGGCCGAGTTGGCGGCGGCGCGCGTCGGGCTCCCGGATCGCGTCGGCGCCGTGCTGACCATGGGCGGCCTGCACGACGGCCACAGCGCGCTGCTGCGGGCGGCGCGCCGGGAATGCGCCTCCGTCGTGGCCACGCTGTTCGTAAATCCCAGCCAGTTCGAGAGCGAGCACGACGCCGCCGCCTATCCGAGAGACGAGGCCGCCGACTTGCGCCGGTTCGCCGCCGAGGCCGTGGACGTGGCGTTTGTCCCGCCGGTCCACGAGATCTACGCGCCGGGGTCCGCCACCCAGGTCGGTGCGGGGCGCCTCGGCACCGTGCTCGAAGGCGCCAGCCGGCCCGGCCACTTCAACGGCGTCGCCACCGTGGTCGCCCTGCTGCTCGATCTCACGCGCCCCGCACGCTCCTATTTTGGACAGAAGGATTGGCAGCAAACGTGCGTAATTCGGCAGGTCGTGGATGGTCTTGCGCTGGACGTTGAGCTGCGCGTGGTCGGCACCGTGCGTGACGACGAGGGCCTGGCATTGGGCACGCGCAACGGGCGGCTGTCGGTCGAGGGGCGGCGCGCGGCCCTGGTGCTCCACCGTGCGTTAACGGCCGGCGCCCGGGCTTGGCGCGGCGGCGAGCGGGCGGCGGACCGCGTTGAGCGCACGATGCGGCGGGAGCTCGATACCGAACCGGGCGCCAGCGTCGATTACGCGGTGGCGCGCGATCCCCATACGCTCAACGCCCTCCATCCCAACGCCTCATCCGTCGCGCTGCTCGTGGCCGCCTGGGTGGAAGGGGTGCGTCTGATCGACAACCTCGTCCTCGGCGACGGCCTCGTGGATATCGACCCCGCGCCGCTGCTGGCCGACGCCGCGGCTGCGACCGGCGGCGGTCCGCCCCCGCCGTGACGGCCGGTAGCGACGCCCCGTCCGCGGCCACGGTTGGCACCGCGGGTCACGTCGATCATGGCAAGTCGACCCTGGTACACGCGCTGACCGGCATCGATCCGGACCGTCTCGCCGAAGAGAAGGCCCGCGGCATGACCATCGACCTGGGCTTCGCCTGGCTCACCCTGCCCAGCGGGCGTTCGGTGAGCCTGGTGGACGTTCCGGGTCACGAGCGATTCATTCACAACATGCTGGCCGGCGTGGGTGGGATCGACGCCTGTCTGTTCGTGGTCGCCGCCGACGAAGGCGTAATGCCGCAGACGCGCGAGCACCTCGACATCGTGACGCTGCTGGGCATTGAGCGCGGAGTGGTCGCGCTGGCGAAAACGGATTTGGTCGACGAGGAGTGGCTCGAGCTTGTCGAACAGGAGGTGCGCGAAACCCTGGCGGCCAGCTCGCTGTCCCAAGCGCCCGTCGTCCCTGTCTCCGCGCGCGACGGCCGCGGACTGGACGCGCTCCTGGATGCACTGGATGCGCTTCTGGCGCAGCCGCTGTCCCGACCGCAGGTCGGTGGACCGCGACTGCCGGTGGACCGGGCCTTCACCCAGCGGGGCTTCGGCACCGTGGTGACCGGCACGCTGAACGGCGGGCCGCTGGACGTGGGCGACACGGTCCACCTGTATCCGGGCGGCGCGCGGACGCGCGTACGCGGCTTGCAGACCCATCGCGCGGCCGAGGACCGCGCCTGGCCGGGGCGGCGCGTGGCGGTGAACCTCGGCGGCGTCACGCCCGCCGACGTCCCGCGCGGCACCGTGGTCGCCGCGCCGGGCGCCGTCACCGAGACGCGACGCCTGGACGCCACGCTGCGCCTGCTGCCGTCGGCGCCGCGCGCGTTGAAGCCGGGGGAGCGCGTGTCGTGGCACTCGGGCACTGCCGAGGTCGTGGCGGCGGTGCGCTATCTGGAGGCCGACCCCGTCCAGCCGGGTGGCGCCGGCTGGGTCCAGTGGCGGCTTGGCGAGGCGGTCGCCATCCGCAAGGGCGACCCCTATGTGATCCGACGACTCTCGCCGCCGATGACCATTGGTGGCGGCGAGACCGTGCGCGCGGCGGCCCGCCACGTGCCGCGCGGCGACCCTGCCGCGCTGGAAGCCCTCGAACGCGCTCGCCGCGCCCCGCCCGCCGAGCTTGTGGCCGCGGCGGTCGAGGCCGGCGGCCCGCTCACGCCGGCCGAGATCGCGCGCCGCACCGAGTTGAGCCTCGACCAGGTGACGGCACTGGTGGACGAAATTGAGCGCGCCGGCGGGTTGAGCGTCGTCGGCGGCTACGCGGCGCCGACCGCCGCCGTCGACGCGCTGCGCCGGCGCATTTCTGCCCTGCTATCGCCAAGCGCCACCGGCGGCCTGCCGCAGGCCGCGTTTCCCCGGCAGCTGGGAGCCCCGGCGCCCCTCGTCGCGGCGCTGCTCGAAGGCATGTCCGACGAGGGCCGGCTCGTCCTCAAGGAGGGACGAGTCTTGCCGCCAGGACAAGCGCCCGCGCCGCGCGGCCCCCAGGCCGACCGCCTGCTGGCCGCGCTGGATGAGGGCGGCTTCGCGCCGCCGGACCTGCTCGCGCTGGCGCGCTCCCACGGCGCCTCGAGCGCGCTCCTCGACGCCCTGGCGGTGGCGGGTGAACTCGTCCGCATCACGCCGACGTTCGGTCTCACCCCGGCGGGCTATTCGCGCTGGCGGCAGGCCGTTGGCGAGGCCTTTGCCGCAAGCGACCAGGTCACGGTGAAGCAGCTCCGCGACCAGTTGGGCACTAGCCGCAAGTACGTCCTGGCGTTCTTGGAGCACCTCGACGCCCGGGCCGTCACCCGCCGCGTCGGCGAAGCCCGCATCCTTCTCGACCGCAGCTGGCTGCCGGACTAGGACATTCGTACTCGCCCCCGTCATTCCGCGACGACGACGCTTGCACAGTCCCGTAGGGGCGGGTCTCAGACCCGCCCGAGGCCAAGCATCCGGCGCGCTACCAGGTCCGTCGCCCCCGGCTCAGGCCTCCGGAAGCGCGGCCACGCCCGGAAGCTCGCGGCCTTCGATGAGCTCGAGCGTCGCGCCGCCGCCCGTGCTCAGGTGGGCGAAGTCCTCCGCGCGACCTGACGCCTGAGCCGCCGCCACGGCGTCGCCGCCCGCCACCACCACCTCGGCGGGCAAGTGGGCCAAGAGCCGCGCCAGCCCCAGCGTGCCGGTAGCGAACGGCGCCAGCTCATACACGCCGACCGGACCGTTCCACAGCACCGTTCGCGCGCGGGCAAGCGCTTCGGCATAGGCCGCCAGCGACGCGGGGCCAATGTCCAGAATCATGGCGTCAGTCGGCACCGCGTCCAGCCCCACCGTGGCGGGGGCCGCGTCGTCGGCGGCCGCGTCGGCCACCACCGCGTCAACCGGAAGCACCAGCCGGCAGCCCACCGCGTCGGCTGCCGACCGAATGCGAGCGACGGCTTCGGCGGCGCTTTCCGCCCGCGACCGACCGATGCCGACGCCGTCCGCCGCCAGAAACGTGTTGGCCATCGCCCCGCCCAGGATCAGCAGGTCCGCCGTGGCCGCCAGCCGCTCGAGCAGCGTGATCTTGTCGCTGATCTTGGCGCCGCCCACGATGGCCGCGAACGGACGCGGCGGCCCCTGCACGATTGGGTCCAACGCGTGCAACTCGGCCAGCATCAGGTGTCCGGCGGCGGCGGGCAGCGCGTGGGCCAGCCCCGTCGTGCTGGCATGCGCCCGGTGCGCCGTGCCGAAGGCGTCGTTCACGTAGCAATCGGCCAGCCCCGCCAGCGCGCGCACGTGGTCCGGCTCGTTGGCCTCCTCGCCGGGATGGAAGCGCACGTTTTCGAGCAGCAGGACGTCTCCATCCACGAGCTCGCGCGTCAGCCGCTCGACCTCGGGGCCCATGCTGTCGGGGGCTACGGGAACCGAAGCGCCGAGGAACTCTCCCAGGCGCTCCGCGACCGGCGCCAGCGACAGCTCGGGACGTACGGCGCCCCGCGGCCGGCCGAGATGTGAGGCCAGCACCACGCGCGCGCCGCGGTCGCGCAGATCGCGAATGGTCGGCAGAGAGGCTTTGATGCGGGAGTCGTCGCGGATCGCGCTTCCGTCGAGTGGCACGTTGAGGTCGGCGCGGACGAAGACTCGCCGGCCGTTGACGTCAAGGTCCGCCAGTCCGCGCTTCATGCGGCGGACCGATCGGCGACGGACGCCACCAGGCGGAGGCGGCTAGACGGCGGCCGCCGCGGGCGTCCCGGCGGCGACCAGCGCCGCCGCATCGGCCACGCGGCAGGCATAGCCCCACTCGTTGTCGTACCACGCGGCGACTTTCACCAGGTCGTCGCCGATGGCCATGGTGCTCTCGGCCTCGACGATCGACGAGTGCGGATCGCCCCGCAGGTCCACCGACACCAGCGGCTCGTCGTTGATGGCCATGATGCCCTGCAGCCGCCCCGCGGCCGCCTCGCGCAGCGCGTCGTTGACCTCCGCCTCGCTCGCCGCGCGCTCCAGGTGCGCCACGAACTCCACGATCGACACCGTGGGCACGGGCACGCGATAGGCCGCGCCGTGCATGCGGCCCTCGAGCTCGGGAATCACCAGCCCGATGGCCTTGGCGGCGCCGGTTGAGGTCGGGACGATGCTCAGCGCCGCGGAACGGGCTTCGCGGATGTCGCCCGCCGGGCCGTCGACCAGCGCCTGGGACGCGGTGTAGGCGTGCACCGTGGACATCAGGCCCTTCCGTACGCCAAAGGCGCGGTGCAACGTGTCCAGCGGCGGCGCCAGACCGTTCGTCGTGCACGAGGCGTTGCTCACGACGTGATGCGCGGCGGGATCGTAGCGGTCGTGGTTCACCCCCATGACGAGGGTCAGGTCGGCCCCCGTGGCGGGCGCCGTGATCAGCACGCGGTCGGCTCCGGCGTCCAGGTGCAGCGCGGCGCGTGCCCGCTCGGTGCCGACGCCCGTGGCCTCGATTACGAGTTGCGCTCCCAGCTCGCCCCACGGCAGCCGGTCCCACTCCCGCTGCGAGGTGGTCGGTACGCGACATCCGTTGACCACCAGGTCCGTGCCGTCCACGGCCACCTCGCCTGGAAAGCGCCCATAGTTGCTGTCGTAGCGCAGCAGATGGGCCAGCGTCTCCAGGTCCACCAGCTCGTTGATGCCCACGACCTCGGCCTGCGGCTGACGCTCCAGCAGCGCGCGAAATGCTTGCCGGCCGATCCGCCCGAACCCGTTGATGGCAATGCGCACGTCGTGCCCTCCCGCGCAGCGCCCGATCGCGTGTCGAGTATAGGCCCGGCGGTGCGGCAGGCGCTCGGGCCGACGCACGTTCCACGGCCCCGCGTTGGCCCCGCGTAGAATTGCGCCCCAGGCACCCTTCAGCATCCAGGCCGCGCCGCATGTGCCGGGCGCGGCGGGCGGAGCCGCCATGTCAAGTGTCAATGCCGCGCCCCAGCCCGCGCCCCCGATACCTGAGGGTGTGCCGCGGCGCGACGCCGTGATGGCGCGCGCCTCGGGCGAGAACTTCCCCGTCGCCATGCGGCTGCTGCGGCCGGACGTGCGTCGCCACCTGCTCGCCGTCTATGGATTCGCCCGGCTGGTGGATGAACTCGGCGATGCCGCCGATGGCGATCGCCTGGCCTTGCTCGACTGGCTCGACGACGAGGTGTCGGCCATCTACGCCGGGCGGGCGCCGGCGCATCCGATCATGCGCCGGCTGGTCGCGACCGTCCGCGCGGCGGACATTCCCGACGAGCCGTTCCGCCGCCTCATCCAGGCCAACCGCCAGGATCAGACGGTCCACGCCTACGAGACGTTCGAGGATCTCGTGGGCTACTGCGAGCTGTCGGCCAATCCGGTGGGACGCATGGTGCTGCACGTGTTCGGCGCGTTCACTCCCGAGCGCGTGTGGCTGTCGGACCAGATCTGCACCGGCCTGCAGCTGGTCGAGCATTGGCAGGACATCGCCGAGGACTACGACAGCGGACGTGTCTACGTGCCGCGCGAGGACCTGGAGCGCTTTGATTGCCGGCCCGAGGACTTCGGGCTGCGCGTGACCACGCCCGAGTTTCGCAAGCTGATGGCCTTCGAGGTCGACCGCGCCGAGGCACTTCTCGACCGCGGCGCCCCGTTGAGCCGGCTGCTCCCCGGCACGTACGGGATGGCGATCGCAGCGTTCACTGAGGGCGGGCGGGCCGCGCTGCACGCGATTCGCGACGCCGACTACGACGTGCTGGGGCGCGCCCCGCGACCGACGCTGCGGCACAAGGCGCGCGCGGTTCGTTCCTTGGCGCGCCTCTGGATGAGCTGGTAGCCCGTGGAAGTCGCCGCCGCCTACGACGTCTGCGAGCAGATCACCCGCTCGCGCGCCGCGAACTTCTACTGGGGCATTCGCCTGCTCCCGCCGCCCAAGCGACGCGCGCTCAGCGCCGTCTACGCTTTCGCGCGGCAGATCGACGACATCGGCGACGGTGGCCTGCCGCCGCCTGCCAAGGCCGCCGCCCTGGCGGAGGCGCGGCAGCGGCTTGAATCGGCCGGCAACGGCGCCGCGGACCCGGTCATGACGGCGTTGCGCCACGCGGCCGATCGTCTCCCCGTGCCGCTTGACGCGTTTGGCGATCTGATCGACGGCGTGGAGATGGACGTTCGCGGCGTCACCTACGAGACCTTCGATGAGTTGGTGGTCTATTGCCGCCGCGTCGCGGGCAGCATCGGGCGGCTCTCCCTGGGCGTGTTCGAATCGCGTGACATGGCCCGGGCCGAGCCGCTGGCCGACGAGCTGGGCGTGGCGCTGCAGCTCACCAACATCCTCCGTGACGTGCGGGAAGACCTCGCGCAGGGCCGCGTCTATCTGCCGCGCGAGGACCTGGCGGCATTCGCCTGTGAGCTGCGCCCGCCGCTCACGCCGACGCCGGCGTTCGACGCGCTCATTCGTTTCCAGGCCCAGCGCGCCCGGCGGCAATTCGACCTGGGGTTGCAGTTGCTGCCATTGCTGGACTGGCGCAGCACGGCCTGCGCCGCCGCCATGGCCGGCATCTACCGGCAGGTGCTGAAACGCATCGAGCAAGATCCGTCCGCCGTCACCCGCGGACGGGTGTCACTGTCAACGGGCGCCAAGGTGCGCGTCGCGCTGTGGAGCCTGCTCCGCGGATGAGCCGCCACGTCGTCGTGGTTGGCGGCGGACTGGCGGGATGCGCGGCGGCGCTCACCTGCGCCGACGCCGGGGCGCGCGTGACGCTGCTCGAGGCGCGGCGGCGTCTCGGTGGGGCCACCTACTCGTTCCAGCGTGACGGGCTGTGGTTCGACAACGGCCAGCACGTGCACCTGCGCTGCTGCACGGCCTACCGCGCCTTCATCGACCGCATCGGCGCCTCCGACATGGTCACCATGCAGCGCCGGCTCGAAATTCCGGTCATCCGGCCCGGGCACGGCGTGGCCTGGATCAAGCGGGCCAATCTGCCGGCCCCGCTGCACCTCGCCCGCAGCCTGGGAGCCTACCGGCACTTGTCGCTCGGCGAACGCCTGCAGCTGGGGCGCGCGTTGATTGGGCTGATGCGCCTCGATCTGCGCGACGCGTCGCTGGACGCCCACACCTTCGGGCGCTGGTTGCGCGCCCGCGGCCAGTCGGAGGGCTCGCTCGAGGCGCTGTGGGACCTGATCGTGCTGCCCACGGTGAATCTGCCGTCGGCGGAGGCTTCGTTGAGCCTCGCGGCCATGGTCTTCAAAGTCGGGCTGTTGAGCGACCGGTCGGCGGCGGACATGGGCTACACGACGACCACCCTGGGCCGCGCGCATAGCGACCAGGGATTGCGCGCTCTGCGAGCGGCAGGCGTGGACGTGCAACTCGGGGCGGCCGTCTCCCAGATCGAAGCCGAGCCGGATGGCGAGGTGCGCGTGCGGCGGCAAGGCGAGGACCTGGCGGCCGACGCCATCGTGCTGGCGGTGCCCCATGCGCAGGCGGCGCGGCTCGTGCCGGCGGCCGCCGATCCCGAGGCGGCGCGCTTTGCCGAATTGGGGGCCGTGCCCATCGTGAACCTGCACGTGATCTACGACCGGCCGGTGATGCCCCATCCATTTGCGGCCGGCGTCGGCACGCCCGTGCAGTGGGTGTTCGACCGCACCGAAGCCGCCGGGCTATCCGATGGCCAGGCACTGGCCGTCTCGCTCTCGGGCGCCGTCGCATACGCCCAGGTTCCCACCGACGTTTTGCGCGAGCAGTTCGTCGCCGAGCTGGCGCGCGTCTTCCCGCGGGCCCGTGAGGCGCAGGTCCGGGGGTTCTACGTCACCCGAGAGCACCAGGCCACGTTTCGCCAGGCCCCCGGCAGCCTGGCGCGGCGTCCAGGGCCCCGCACCGCCCTGCCGAACGTGCTCTTGGCCGGCGCATGGACCGACACCGGATGGCCCGCGACCATGGAGGGCGCCGTGCGCAGCGGCAACCGCGCGGCGGATCACGCGCTGAAGGCGCTGGGCCTGGCGACGCCGGTCGCGGCGTGACCCGCACGCTCCGGCGGCGCGGCGCCGCGCGTTGCTATATTCGCCAAGCGGCGGACCCCTCGACGACAAGGAGCGGCGTCGTCTCGTGATTCGGCGTGTGCCGGACCCCGCGCCCGGATCCCACCCCGGCCCCGTGGGCACTGCGACGTCCCGCGACGTCCGCGAAGGCGCGCGTGTCGCGCTTGAGCGTGCCTCCACGCAGTTGCTCGAACAGCAAGACGCCCAGGGCGTCTGGCGTGGCGAGTTGGGCACCAACGTCACCATCGAAGCCGAGGACCTGTTTCTGCGCGAGTTCCTGGGCATCCTTGACGCTGACGTTTTGCGGGCGACGGCGGCCTGGATCCGGCAGCGCCAGCGGGACGACGGCACTTGGGCCAACTTCCATGAGGGCCCCGGCGAACTCTCCACTACGGTCGAGGCCTATGTCGCCCTGCGCCTGGCGGGCGACGCGGCCGAAGCCGACCACATGCAGCGCGCCGCCGCATGGATCGTGGATCAGGGCGGGCTGGAGGCCACCCGCGTTTTCACCCGCATGTGGATGGCGCTGCACGGCTGGTGGGACTGGGATGAGTTGCCGGTCATTCCGCCCGAAATGATCTTCCTGCCCACCTGGGTGCCGCTCAATATCTACGACTTCGGCTGTTGGGCCCGGCAGACCATCGTGGCGCTCAGCATCGTGCGCGCCTATCGCCCGGTCCGACCCGCCGATTTCACCATCGACGAGTTGCGTAGCGGCACGGCTCCGCGGGTGAGTGCCTCGCTGCGCACGTGGAAGGGGTGGTTCACCTGGATCGACCGCGCGCTGCGGCGCTATGAGCGGCGGCCGCTGGGCTGGCTCCGCGCCGCCGCCCTGCACCGTGCCGAGTCCTGGGTCATGCGGCGACAAGAAGCCGACGGCTCCTGGGGCGGCATTCAGCCCCCGTGGGTCTACTCCATCATTGCGCTGCGCCTGCGCGGCTACGGCATGACCCAGCCCGTCATCAAGCACGCCCTGGAGGGCATTGAACGGTTCACGATTTGGGACGGCGGCGTGCGTCGCCTCGAGGCTTGTCAGTCACCCGTCTGGGACACGGCGTTGGCGCTGGTGGCGCTGGCCGACGCCGGCGTACCGCCCGACGCCCCGGCGTTGCGCCGCGCCGGCGAGTGGCTGGTCGGCGAAGAGGTGTCCCAGCAAGGCGATTGGGCCGTGCGCCGCCCCTATCTCCATCCCGGCGGCTGGGCCTTCGAGTATGAGAATCGCAACTACCCGGACGTTGACGACACCGCCGAGGTCATCCTGGCCCTGCGCCGCGTCGACGTGCCCAACGCCAAGGGGGCCATCGACCGCGGCGTCGCCTGGACGCTCGGCATGCAATGCGTGGACGGCGGCTGGGCGGCGTTCGACGCCGACAACACCCGCACGCTGTGCCGCGCGCCGGCGTTCTGCGACTTCGGCGAGGTCATCGACCCGCCCAGCGCCGACGTGACCGCGCACGCGATCGAAATGCTGGCCCTCGAAGGCAAGACCTACAACGCCCGCGTCCAACGGGGCATCGCCTGGCTCCGGTCCGCGCAGGAGCCCGACGGCTCGTGGTTTGGGCGGTGGGGCGCCAACTACATCTACGGCACCGGGGCGGCGGTTCCCGCCCTCGTGGCGGCCGGCGTCTCACCCGACGACCCGTCCATCCGGCGCGCCGTGCACTGGCTGGCCGCGCGCCAAAACCCCGACGGCGGCTGGGGCGAAGATCTCAGGTCCTACGACGACCCCGCGGGCTGGTCGGGTCGCGGCGCCAGCACCGCCTCGCAGACGGCCTGGGCGCTGCTCGCACTCGTGGCCGCCGGCGACGACGGGTCCGTGACGCGCCGCGGCGTCGAATACCTCGTCGACACCCAGCGCGAGGACGGCTCGTGGGACGAACCGCTATACACCGGCACCGGCTTCCCCGGCGCCTTCTACATCAACTATCACCTCTACCGCTTGATCTTTCCCGTCATGGCGCTCGGCCGCTACGTGAACGGCTGGCACGCCGGGCGGCTCACGCGGTTCGCACTGGACGGAGCCCATGGAACGTCGTAGCTTTCTCGTGCTGGCTCCCGGACTCTAGGCGCTCATGGGCGTTCCTCTGCGGCAAACGGTGACCGTTGCCCGCTATCTCATGACACAGCGGCTGCGCGGGCGCGAAAAGTTCCCGCTCATCGTCGAGCTCGAGCCGCTCTATGCCTGCAACCTCGCCTGCGCCGGCTGCGGCAAGATCCAGCATCCGGTCGCGACGCTGCGCAAGCGCATGCCCGTCGAGCAGGCCGTGGCCGCCGTGGAAGAGTGCGGGGCGCCCATGGTGTCCATCGCCGGCGGCGAGCCGCTGGTGCACCCCGAGATTCACAAGATCGCCGACGAGCTCGTGCGGCGGCGCAAGTTCGTCTATCTGTGCACCAACGCCCTGCTGCTCGAGCGCAAGCTCTCGCTCTTCACCCCGTCGCCCTACTTCGCCTTCGCCATTCACATCGACGGATTGCGCGAGCGACACGACGAGTCCGTCTGCCAGGAAGGCGTGTTCGACAAGGCCGTGGAAGCCATCAAGGCGGCCAAGCACGCCGGATTCCGCGTCACCACCAACACCACCTTCTTCACCCACGACACCCCGGACAACGTGCGTGCGGTGCTGGACTTCCTCAACGACGAGCTGGAAGTGGACCACATGATGATCTCCCCCGGCTACGCCTACGAGAAGGCTCCCGACCAGGAGCACTTCTTGCCGGTGGAGCAGACGCGACGGCTCTTCCGCGAAGCCTTTCGCGGCGGCGGGCGCAAGCGCTGGCGGCTCAATCACAGCCCGCTCTTCCTCGACTTCCTCGAAGGCAAGGTCGACTACGACTGCACCGCCTGGGGCATTCCCAGCTACTCGATCTTCGGCTGGCAGCGGCCCTGCTACCTCATGTCGGACGGCTACGTCTCGACCTACAAGGAACTGATCGAGACCACGGACTGGGACAGCTACGGTCGCGGCCGCGACGAGCGCTGCGACAACTGCATGGCGCACTGCGGCTACGAGCCCACCGCCGTGGCCGCCACGGGCAGCTCGCTGCGCGAGTCCCTGCGAGCCTTCGCCTCCGCGCTGAACTAGCCCGCAACACCCACCTCGTCAGTCCGAGCGCCCCCTCCTGTCATTCCGAGCGCAGCGAGGAATCTAGGGCACTCGTCCTCTAGCGCAGGGCCAAGTCACGGCCGGTCAAATCCCATCACCCCCTCCCCGCCGAATGTCGGAGTTGCCCATCTATATCGCCATACGATATATTGATATGCGATATAGCACGTGGCCCGTCAGCATCTGATTCGGGCCATCCTTTCGAAAGAAGGTAGCTGGCCATTGCCGAATCGAAGCCCCCTGGATCCGCTTCCTCTCCCCGTCGCCCAGCTGCACATCCTGTTGGCCTTGGTGACTGGCGACAAGCACGGCTACGCGATCATGCGAGAGGTCGAGGCATTGACCGATGGGGCGGTCACGATGGGCCCCGGCACGCTGTACGGGGCTGTGAAGAAGATGCTGAAGTCGGAGCTTGTCGAGGAGAGCGACGAACGGCCAGACCCCGAACTGGACGATCAGCGTCGCCGCTACTACCGAATCACCGCTTTTGGCAAGCGTGTGCTCGACGCTGAGATCAACCGAATGGAGCAACTGGCGCATGCCGCCAGGTTGATACAGACCACCGCCATGCGAAGGCCCAGTGCCTGACTCGTTCTACGAGCGCGTCTACCGCTGGTTGCTCGCTCTGTATCCAAGGGAACACCAGCGGGAATACGGGGAGTTGATGGTCCAGCTGTTTCGGGACCGGATGCGTGGCGATGGCAAGGGATTCGCCGGACTGACCGTCTGGATTCACCTGATCGTGGACCTGTGTGGATCTGCTGTGAGAGAACACACCGAAGGAGTTGACATGAAGAGTCGAACAAGATTTGGGATCGCGTTGGCCAGCGTGGTTGTCGCCGGCGGCATAGGCGCGGGAGTCCTCTTCGCCCGTTCGGACGGCGCGCCGAGCGTTGCGCTGTCGTGGCAGCAGGCGGACACGTCTGCGGATGGCGAACCCGGCGTCGCGCTGTCGTGGACGTGGAGCGACGCGGGTGCGATCACGGCCAGCGAACCGCGTGCATCCGTGTCGTGGCACGAGGCGGGCGCGTTTGCGGATGGCAAGCCAAGGGTCTCTGAATCGCGGCTGCTGGCTGGCGGCCCGGCGGTAAGTGCTCCCTGGGCCGGGTCGGACGGCGCGCCGCGAGTCTCTCTCTCGTGGCAGCAGACAGACGCGGTTGCGGACGGCGAACCGAAGATCTCGCTGTCGTGGGAGAAGGCGAATCAGATCGCTCCCGAATAGCGCGGGGCTGTTCAATCGAAGTCTTTCTGCGGGGCGGGGCCGAACGGACCTGCAGGTTTGGTCACCACCCGGAGTCTATGGGCTGCTACGCGGCGGGGCCGTCCCCGGCCCCGCCCTGTCGCGGCCCCGCTCCACCCCCCTGCCCCTGCCCGCGCCGAAACACCAGCCATGACACGCTCGTCGAGATCGCCGCCGTGATCAGCGCGCCCAGCAGCGCCCAGCCGAAGCTCTCCACGTAGATCGGCGGAATGATCTGTCCCGCCAGCCAAAACATGAACGCGCCCACCACGAAGTGCCCGAACCCCAGCGTCACGACCATGAAGCAGCAGGTGAGCGGCAGCGTGGCCAGGTACATCAGCGGACGCACATAGACGTTCAGCGCCGCCAGCACCGCGGAAAACGCCGCCGCGGTCGCCCAATACATGAGCGAGCCGGTCTCCGGCAGCCGCACGTACGGATCCAGCAGCAGCGCCGTCAGCAGCACGCCCAGAAACGCCCCGGCCCAGTGCACCGCGAATTGATGCACCGTGCGCTCGAAGTTCCAGCGCACCCGCACGGGCGGTTGGCCGTTTACGACGCCGCCACCGACGGCTCGGCCACCTTGACTAGCACCTTGCCGACATTCGCGCCCGTGAACAGGCGCAGAAAGGCCGCCGGGGCGTTTTCCAGTCCCTCGACGATGTCCTCGCGGTAGTCGAGACGTCCCGCGTCGATCCAGCCCGCCAGCTCCCGGAGAGCCTCATCCGTGCGGTCGAAATAGTTGTTGGCGAAGAAGCCCTCCATGCGGGCGCACGCCAGGGCCAGCGGCACCGAATGCCGCGGCGCCACCTCCGGCTCCTCGAGGTTGTATTGCGAAATGAAGCCGCACAGCACCACGCGGGCGTACATGCGCAGGTGCTGCAACACCATGTCCAGGATGCGGCCGCCGACGTTGTCGAAGTACACGTCCACGCCGTCGGGGCAGGCGCGCTTGAGCGCGGTCGCCAAATCGTCGGCGCGGTAGTTGATCGCCGCGTCGAAGCCGAGGTCCTGCGTGAGGTGCCGGCACTTGGCCTCCGTGCCGGCAATGCCCACTGCGCGGCAGCCCTTGATGGCGGCAATCTGGCCCACGGCGGAGCCGACGGCTCCGGCGGCGCCCGACACCAGCACCGTCTCGCCTGGGCGCGGCCGGCCGACCTCGAGCAGGCCGAAATAGGCCGTGAGACCGGGCATGCCCAGGATGCCGACGCCGGTCTGGATCGGGGCGATCGCCGGATCGATCACGCGCAGTTCGTCGGCCGCGACGGCGCCGTAGGCCTGCCACCCGATGCGTCCCACCACAATCTGCCCCACGGCCACGGCGGGAGACGCCGTCGCCGTCACCTCCCCCACCACCTCAGCGGTCACGACCTCGCCGACGTTGGTGCGGTCCCCGCGAATGGCCCAGCGCATGTAGGGGTCCACCGAGAGCCACAGCGTGCGCACCAACGCCTCGCCGTCGCCGGGCTCGGGAATGGACGTCTCTTCAAGGCGAAAGTTCTCGGCTGCGGGCACGCCCTGGGGGCGGCTGGCGAGGACGTAGCGCCGATTTGTCGATTCAGTCATGGACGTCTGCACGCGGCGCGGGGGTGCCATGGTACCCGCGGTGCTTCGGCGAATTGCATAGAATCTGCATGAGCGCTGCACCGGCGCTCAATCGGCTCCAAATAGCATCCAATGGGCTGGTGCGATTGCCGCACCCAGGGAGGACCATTGTGAGCGGATCGCCGGGCGTCGCGCACGCGAGCCCCGCACATCTTCAGGGCAAGGCGACCCACGGTCGCCTGCTGCTGCGGGATGCTCGCCCGACCGACCGGCTCCCCGCGGGCGCCCTGCTGCGCGAGGCGCTGACCCCGCAGCTTGCCGATTCGGTCTTTGGCTTGGGCGCCACCGGCGCCTCGCGGTACTTCGAGCGGCTCTTTCAGCATCCGGGCACCTTGTGGAGCTACGACATCACCACGTTGGCCGAGCTCGACGGGGAGGTCGTGGGCTTGGTGTCGCACGCGCCGTGGGCGGTGCTTGCCCAGCGGCGCCGGTCGACCCTGCGGGGCTATTGGCGCGCCTACGGGCTTCGCGGGCTGCTGAAGCTGATTCCTCGCATCCGCGCCCTCATGCGCGCCAGCCCGGCCGTGCCGCCCGACCATTGGTTCATTCCCTGCCTGGCCGTGGCGCCCGAGCACCGCGGCAATGGCGTCGCGCACGCCCTGTTGCAGACGGTGTACCGCCAGGCCGAGGCGCACGCCCCGGCGTGCAGCCTCTACGTGCCGACCAGCAATGCGACCGCGCGCGAGTTCTACGACCGTGCCGGCTACGTGGAGCGAGAGGGCGCGGACTCGGAGTTGCTCCAGCGCCTCGCCGGCGTGCGTGGACGGGTCCGATTCGAGCGGACGCTCGACGCCGGCAAACCCGCCTAGCGCCGACGCGTAACTAGCGCCCGCGCGCTGAGGGGCGCCAGGACATCTTCATGTAGCGGTCGCCCTGCTCGAGCTCGTCCAGCATTTGCGCCAGCCGCCGCCGCTTGGTCGGCTCCCGCTTCGCCCGGTTGATCCAGCCGAGGTAGTCATTGCGCTGATACGGCGGCCGGCGGCGGTACGCGTCCATCAGCCCGCGTTCCAGCAGCGCGTGCTCCACGAACTCCGGCATTGGGTTCAGGGGTCGCTTCAGGGTTGACGGCGGCACACGCGCCTCACGCCGGCGGGCTGGCGACGCCAAGGATACGAACCGCGCCGGTCGGACCGCCGCTCGATCTCCCGTCGACCGAACTCCTCGCGCGTCGCTCGACGCGCCGGCCGATGGCGTTCTCACCACGGTTCCGCGCATCCACTGCGTCCGGTAATATGGCCGTCCCTCTTTCGACGGTGACCCAAATGAGGATCGCTCGACTCCCCGGCGCCGGGGAGTCTCGCCGCCCGCTCCAGCTCCCGCGGCGCCAGCTTCTACAGCTTGGCGCGGGGGCCGCGCTCGGCGGCGCGCTGCACGTGGGGCCGGCACGGCTGGTCGCCCAGGACCGCGCCCCGTGGTGGGTCTTCGTGTCGGAGCACCGCGCCGACCTCGGGTATGTCGTGGAAGATATTCAGCAGGGCGATTTCGCCTCGACCTACACGTCGCTCGGCGGCAGTGCCGTGGCGGGTGCAGGCATCAGCGCGAGATTTCGCGACGGGTCTGGCGATCCGCTCTGCCAGGCGTTCGAGCGTCTCGTGCTGCATGTGTCGCCGGTCTCGCGCACCGTTCGGCCGGTGCCGCTGCTCAGGATGGCGAGCGAGGGCGGGTTCGACGATTTCCTCGAGGCCGAGCATGGCATTCCTCCGGCGTGGACCGGTCGTGCGGCTTCGAGTCTCGGGATTAGCGGCGACCTCGCGGACGCCTACCACGCCTTCGGCAACTGGCCTGTTTTTGGCGCGCCGGCGACGCCACCCGTGCGCGTGCAGGGCGTGACGATGCAGCGATTCGACAACGCCGTGATCACGCTTCCTGACGGAGGTGGGCCCGAGGACGCCGAGTTGGCGCCCGTCCCGCTCTATCTGCGGGCGGCCGGGTACTTTCCCGAGATGCCCTTCCTGCCCCGCGCGCTGCCGGTGTATCCGATGGAGGCGCCACCGGTGATCCGCCGCGGCGACGCCACGCAACCGTATCTCTTCGTCACGGTCGACGACTGCTGGGACCCGGAAATGACCAGCCGCGCGCTCGACATTGCCCGCGACGAGCGGATCAAGATCACCTTCTTTCCCGTCGGTACGGTGCTCCGGCAGAACCCGGACCTCTGGCGCCGGGCAATCGTTGAAGGACACTCAATCGAGAACCACACGTACTCGCATCTGCCGTTGCCTGACCTGAGCGATGGCCGCATTCGCTGGGAGTTGGACGAGGCCGGACGCCAGGTCAATTCCGCATTGGGCTACGCGTACCCTCAACTGTTCATGCGGCCGCCGCTGGGTGCGGGCATCCCCGACGCGCGGAACCGCCTGGTGCGGATCTCGCAGGCCGCGGGGCTCCACATCGCCATGTGGACGGTAGATTCCAAGGGCTGGCACTACCCCCGGGACGGCGGTGTCCGCGCGCAAGACTTTGTGTTGGGCAACCTGACCGAGAAACTCCAACCTGGGGCAGTTCTCCTTCTCCACGCCCTCGCCAGCGACATTGCCGCGCTGCCCCGTCTCGCGCGCGAAATCCACGGCGCCGGCCTCCAGAGCGTGAATCTGCGCGATCAGTTGCATCTCCCCGGCCAAGAGATCGGAAACGGCGATCCGTTGTCGACGTGCCCGGAGACTCTCCCCGATGCCGCGGAGTGGTGCTGAACGATCCGGCTCCCTTCGGAGTGGCCGTGGCGATCGTGCCTTGAGGTCTCGTGGAGTTGACCGCTCGCTGACGCGGAGTCTCGACTGAGCCCCCGGTCGGCGATTCGCCGCCTGTTCCAGCCGCGGGAATCGCTCACCGACGATGAGCGGCGGTCGAGCATGCGCGATATGACGTTGCAGGCGGTCGCCGCCTCCGGGGCCGATGGTTTGGCCTCCGGCGGTTTCCTGACCGCCTTTGCCCTCATCCTCGGCGCCTCCACCGTCCACATCGGAATCATGACGGCAATCCCCTTCATCGTGCAGCCGGTCCAACTATTGGCGGTCATCGCCGTCGAGCGCATGCGCGTGCGCAAGCCAATCGCGGTTGGCGCCTATTTCGCCGCCTACGCCACCTGGGTACCCATCGCCTTGATTCCCTTCGCCATCGAGACGCCAAACCCGGGCGCGGTGACGCTGCTCTTGCTCTTCATCGCCGTTCGCGGCCTGGCCAACGCGTTCGTCACCACGAGTTGGAGCGGATGGATTCGCGATCTCGTCCCCGAGGGCGCCATGGGGAGCTTCTTTGCGACCCGTCTGCGTGCGGCCACGGTCGCCGCGGCGGTCACCGGACTCGCAGCGGCCTTCTACATCGACTGGTGGAAGGGCGCCGTGCCCGAATCCGAGGTGATTCGCGGCTATTCCTACGCCATCTTGCTCGGCAGCATCGCCCTCGGCATGGGCGCCGTCGGATTCATGGCGCGCATGCCCGAACCGCGCATGCTGCTGCCGGAGGGCGGCCGACCCCCGATGGTTCAGACGCTGGCGGCGCCGCTGCGGGACGGGAACTTCAGGCGCCTTATCAACTTTCTCTTCGCCTGGAGCTTCGTGACCCAACTCGCGGTGCCGTTCTTCGCCGTGTACATGCTCACGGTCCTCGAGCTGTCACTGTCGCTGGTCGTCGGCCTTGCCGTGCTCAGTCAGCTCACCAATGTGTTGTTCATTCGCGTGTGGGGCGTCTTCGACGATCGGTATGGCGGCAAGGTCATCCTCTCGATCTGCTCGTCCCTCTACCTGCTCGTCATCTTGGGATGGACCTTCACAACAATGCCGGATCAGCATGCGCTGACCCTGCCGCTGCTGGTTCTGCTCCATGCGCTGCTTGGCATCGCCGGAGCTGGAATCAGCATCTCCTCCACCACTATCCGCATGAAAATGGCGCCCCAGGCGCAGGCCACGTCGTTTCTCACGGGCGCCTCCCTCGCGGCAAACTTGGGCGCCGGCATCGGCCCGCTGCTCGGAGGCGCGTTCGTCGAGTTCTTCAGCTCGCGGCACTTCGAAATCGGCATCGAATGGGTGGATCCGGCTCGGACCGTCACCTTTCCGGCCGTTTTCCTGACCGGATACGACTTCCTGTTCGCCGTGGCGTTCCTGCTCGGCCTGTTCACGCTCGGGCTGCTTGGCAGAGTCCAGGAGGAAGGCGAGGTCGATCGGCGGCAGGTCATGGGCGAATTGGCCGCCCAGACCCGGGAGAACCTCCGTGTCCTCAACGCGGTGCCGGGCATGGGCCTCGTGGCCAAATTCCCCGTGGGGGGCCAGCGGTTCCTGCCGCCGATTCCAGGCCTGGACGTCGCCGCCGGCGTCACGGCCTATCAGTTTTCGTCCTCGGTTGGGGCAGCCGTGACCGCGGCCACGAAGGGCGGCTCGGCCGCGCGCCAGGTCCAGGCCAGCGTGGATCAACTGGTGACCCGCGCGCTTCAAGAAACCGAAGGCGCCACTCGGCTCACCACGGCCTTGGCCTTCGGCGGCGCACGGGGCGCCGTCGAGGCGGCGCGCGGAGCCGGGGAGGGCGCCGGACAGCTGATTCACGACTCGATGACCGGCGTGCTGCGCGCGGTGGGCGAGGCGGCAACCGATCCCGTGGAGGCGCTGCGCGGGTCGATCTACGGCGCGATCCAGGGCGCCAGCGAGGCGGGCGCGTCGCTGACCGACGCGGCAACCGAGGCCATCCGTGCGGCGCGTGACGCCGCGCCCGACCTGGGCCTGTCCGACGAGCAGGCCGTCACGACCGCGGCTCGCGCCGCCATGGATGCCGCCGGCGGCTTGACCAGCGAGGCGCGGGCGCAGGTCAACCAGGCTGCCCTCAGCGCCATGATGCGCGAGGAGCGCGAGCCGCCGCGTCCGCCCTCGTAGCGCCGTCAGCCGGTAGCGGCGCTGAACCGCCGCAGGCGCAGCGAGTTCCCCACCACCGACAGCGACTCCAGCGCCATCGCCAACGCGGCCAGCATCGGATCGAGCTGCACGCCCAACACGGGGAAGAACGCGCCGGCGGCTAGCGGAATGACCAGGATGTTGTAGCCAAACGCCAGCGCCAGGTTCTCCTTGATGGTGCGCACCGTGCGACGGCTCAGCCGAACGGCCGCGAGCACGCCCCGCAGGTCGCTGCGCACCAGGGTGACCTCGCCCGCCGCCATGGCGATGTCGGCGCCGGCGCCCATGGCGATGCCCAGATCGGCCTGGGCCAGCGCCGGGGCGTCGTTGATGCCGTCGCCCGCCATCACCACGCGCGCGCCCTGAGCTTGCAGCTCGCGCACGACGGCCGCCTTTTCGTCGGGCCGCACGCGCGCGCGGACCTCGTCGATCCCAACCGCGCGCGCCACCGCCTCCGCCGTCTCCGGTCGGTCCCCGGTGAGCATCACCACGCGCAGATCCATGCGCCGCAGCGCGGCCACCGTCTCGGCCGCCTCGGGCCGCACCGTGTCGGCCACCGCCAGCATCCCGGCAAACCGGCCATCGATCGCGGCGTAGAGCGGCGTGTGACCCTGCGCCGCCAGCGCCGTGGCTTCGGATTCGTCGGAGCCAAGCCGCACGCCGGCCTGCGCCAGCAACTCCGACGTGCCGACGATCACCGGACGTTCCTCCACGATGGCCTGCACGCCGCTGCCGGTGACCGTGTGAAAGGCGTCCGCTCGCGGAATCTCGACGCCCCGAGCCCTGGCGCCGCGCACGATGGCGCGACCGAGGGGATGCTCCGAGTCGGCCTCGGCGCCCGCCGCCAGCCGGAGCAGCTCGGCCGGCGCGACGCCGTCGTGCGGGAGCACTTCCACCAGCTCGGGCTCGCCGTGGGTCAGCGTGCCGGTCTTGTCCAGCAGCACCGTGTCGATCTTGCCGGCCGCTTCGAGCGCCTCGCCGCTGCGGATCAGCACCCCGTGCTCGGCGCCTCGGCCGGTCCCCACCATGATGGCCAGGGGCGTGGCCAGGCCGAGCGCGCAGGGACAGGCGACCACCAGCACGGCCACGAAGCTCACCAGCGCGTGAGCCGCCCTGGGGTCGGGCCCAACCGCCGCCCAGACGGCCAATGCAGCCAGCGCAATCACAATCACGGCGGGCACGAACCGCCCGGCCACGCGATCCGCCAGCCGCTGCAGCGGCGCCTTGGTGGTCTGGGCTTGCTCCACCAGGCGAACGATCTGCGCCAACACGGACTCGCGGTCCACCGCCGTGGTGCGGATGCGCAGGCGTCCCGTGGTGTTGACCGTCGCCCCGACCACCTGGTCGCCGGCGCCCTTCTCCACCGGCACGCTCTCGCCCGTGATCATCGATTCGTCGACCGCCGATGCGCCGTCCACGACCTCGCCGTCGACCGGGATCTTGGCGCCCGGCGACACGTGGACGATGTCTCCGACCTGCACGCGGTCCAGCGAAGTCTCGACCCGCTCACCGTCGCGCTCGACCAGCGCTGTTGCCGGCCGCAAGTTCATGAGGCGCTTGATCGCGCTCGACGCCTGACCCTTGGCCCGCGCCTCGATCCAACGTCCGAGCAGCACCAGGCCGATGATGATCATGGCCGTGTCGAAGTGATGCATGGCGGCGCCGTTCGCCAGCAGCGAGGGCCAAATCGTGAGCACCAGGCTGGACCCATAGGCCGCGCTGGTGCCCACGGCGATCAAGGTGTTCATGTCGGCGCCGCCGCGGCGCAACGCCGTCCATGTCCCCCGATAGAAGCGCCAGCCGAGCACGAACTGCACCGGCGTCGCCAGCGCCAACTGCACGAACGAATTCGCAAATACCTCGGGCCGCCAGAGACCGGGGATATAGGTCGCGCCCGCCCAAAGCACCAGCAGACCCAGGCTCACGGCCGCGGCGGCCTGCCAGCCCAGCACCCGCTGCTCGCGTCGCCGGGCGGCGTCCCATGCGCCGACCTCGCGCTTGGCGGCGCCCTCCGCCGGCGATGCCACAAGCGCATACCCCGCCGCCTCCACCGCAGCGGCCAGGTCGGCGAGTGTCGCCGTGCCCCGAATCGCGCGCACCTGCGCCCGCTCCGTGGCCAGGTTGACCGCCGCCTCGAGCACGCCCGGCGCCTCACGCAGCGCGTCTTCCACGCGCGAGACGCACGAGGCGCAGCTCATACCGTCGATCCTCGGGTGCATCTCAGTGGTCGGCACGTCGTAGCCCGCCGCCTCAACCGCCGCCACGAGCGCCGCGGCGCCCGTGCGGGCCGGATCGAACTCCGCCGCAGCCGTTTCGGTGGCGAGGTTCACCGTCGCCGCCACCACCCCCTCGATGTCGGACAACGCCTCCTCGACGCGTCCCACGCACGAGGCGCAGGACATCCCATCAATCCGGAGCGTCACCTCGGTCGTTTCGCGCGCCGGCGCGGCGGTGGTCACGCCGGGGCCGCCTCTCTCGGCGCGGGCTGCGGGACCGGTCCGTCGCCGGCAAGGGCCTCGGCCACGCTCTCGAGGACTTCGCCGGTCGACGCGACACGACGCAGGTGTCCCGTTCCCTTCATAACGTCAAGCAGCTCGCGGATGACGCGCTCGCGCTCTGCGGGATCGTCGCTGCGGATGGCGGCGGCGACGCAGGTTTGGAGGTGGCGCTCGAGAATGGCGGCGTTGACCCTCTCGATGGCGCCCTGAATCGCCAGCGTCTGCTTGAGGATGTCCGTGCAGTAGGCCTCGTCCGCAATCATGCGCTCGACGCCGCGCGCGTGCCCCTCGATTGACCGCCAGCGATTGACAAGTCGCCGGGTCGCTTCGTCCATGGATTCACACTTTCTACCCCACCCCACCTGGGGTGCATCACAAACTTACGACAGTTGAAGCGTCCAAGGCAATGGACGCTTGTTTGCGGAGGCCCTCCGCCGTCACCCCGGCGAAGGCCGGGGTCCAGTCGCAGTCAAGGTGGGTGGCACGGGACTAATGCGACCCGACCCCGGCTCCCTGCCGTCGGAGACCTTCGCGTAACCCTCCGTCATTCCCGCGAAGGCGGGAATCCACCATTGACTGAATCTGGGGGCTGGTGGTATTCCTCCGACCGTCCTTCGTCCGACCGGATTCTGCAGAGGTCTCCCGTCGCGGGGACAGGCTCCGCCGGAATGACGGATGGACTCCACGGCGGCCCGTGCGCCCGACGTCTGACCGTCGCTAAGCGCGTGGCTATCCTTGACGCGGCGCGAGGCGTGCGCCGGGGCACGGAGGGCCGGACCGATCGATCAGGCGCTCTGGCTGCTTGCACTGGTCGCGTTCGCCGTGCTGGGGGTGCCCTGGGCGCGCTTGGCCTTCGGACGGCTGACTACCCGCGGACTCGCCCTCGCCGCCCCCGTCGGGTTCTTCCTGTTTCACTACGTCGCCTGGCTCGGGCTGTTCACCGGCTGGTTCCGCAACGGCCAGCTCTACGCCTGGGCCGCGCTCGCCGTCTTCGCGGCCGTCACGGTGGTGCTGGCCTGGCTCATGGAGGCGGACCTGCGCGAGCTCTGGCCCCGGCGACGGGTTTGGGTGTGGGGCGTGGCGGCGCTCCTCGTCACCTACGGCGTCGGGGTAGGGATGCGCTGGCTCAACCCCGAAATCGCCGGCACCGAAAAGCCCATGGACCTCGCGCTGCTCAGCGCCACCATGCGGAGCACGGCCTTCCCACCGCTCGACCCGTGGTTCGCGGGCGGGACGATCAACTACTACTACCTGGGCTACTCGATGGGCGGCGCGCTGGCGCACCTGGCCGGCGCCACGCCCGCCGTGGCCTACAACTTGTACCTCGCCACGCTGCTGGCCCTGCTGGTGGTGGGCGTCGGCTCGGCGGCCTACGACCTGGCCGCCATGCTCGGCGCCGGGCCGCGGCGCGCGCTGCGGGCGGCGATCGGGTCGGTGCTCGTCGGGGTCGTCGCCGGAAACCTGGCGATCACGCGCGCCGTGGTGACCGAGGAGTTTCGCGGCCAGACGGGCTTCTGGCCCGGCATTGGGTGGAACGCCTCGCGGGTCATCGAGCGGCAGCCGGTCGACGGTGTGGCCGACAAGACGATCAACGAGTTCCCGGCCTTTTCCTTCATCCTCGGCGATCTCCACCCCCACGTCATGGCACTGCCCTTCACCGTCGTGGCCGCCGGCCTGGCCCTGCAGGGCGTCGCGGCCTGGTGGAGGCCCGGCGCTGTCAGGGGCTGGACGCCGTGGGCCGGCACGTTGTTGGCGGGACTTGTGGTCGGCGGCCTCTACGGGCTCAACGCGTGGGATCTGCCGACCTACCTCGTCCTCGTCATCGGCGCGGCGCTTCTGGCGCACCTGGCCGGGCCGGGGGCTCGCGCCTGGGGCCGGCTGCTCGCCCACGCGGCACTGATGGTCGTGGCTGCGGCCGTCGCCTGGCTTCCGTACAGCCTCAACGTCACCCTGCTCAGCGAGGGACTGGGAGTGGTGCCCACGCGCACGCTGGCGCTGCACTTCCTGCAGGTCTTTGGTCTGCTGGGACTGCTCGCCGTGGGCGGGCTGGTCGCGCTGCTGGCGGATGGCTCGCGGTCGACGCGGGCCTGGCTCGGCGCGAGCTTGGTCGTCGCGGCGCTGGCCGTGCTGGTCACGGGCGGGGAAATCGTGGGAGTCCTCTTAGTCGTGCTGGCCCTTGCGGCGGCGGTGATGGGGCGGCGGCAAACCGCGCTGGGACCGTTTGCCATGGGCCTTCTGATTGCGGCTGCGGTCGGCCTGATGCTGGTGGTCGAGCTGGTGCATGTGGACGACTTTTTCGGACCGCCCTATGTCCGCATGAATACCGTATTCAAGGTGCACTACCAAGCCTGGGCGTTGCTGGCGATTGCCGCGGGTCCGGCGCTGCTGGTCACCTGGCGCAAACTCTCCGACGCCGGCGGCGCGGGGTGGTCGGTGGTCCGCGCCGGCTATGCCAGCGTGGTCGCGGTGCTGCTGGTGCTGGCGCTGAGCTACTCCGCGGTCGCCCTGCGTGACAAGGCGGCCGACAGTGAGGTCAGCGGCACGATTGACGGTCTGGCGCTGGCCGAGCATCTGCACGCCGACGATCTGGCGGCGGCGCGCTGGCTGGCGCGAAACGCGGGGGACGCGGCCGTCGTTCTGGAAGCGCCGGGTACTCCGTACAGTGAGATGTCACGCATCGCAACGTGGTCGGGCGTGCCGACCGTGATCGGCTGGACGCAGCATGAACAGCTCTGGCGCGGAAGCATTCCCGACATCGGCGAGCGCGCCGAGGACGTCGATCGAATCTATGCCACGTCGGATGCCGCGGAAGCCGTGCAACTCATGCGCCGCTACGGCGTGACGCACGTGGTGTTCGGTCGCATCGAGCGGGCGCGCTACGACGCCGAGGCGGCGTCTCGCCTCCGCGCCTACCTCGAGCCAGTGGCGCAGTTTGGCGGCACCATGATCTTCGCGGGTCCGGCGGCTCCGTGACCGGCGAGCAAACCCTGGAAGTCGGGCGATCGGACGAAATCCGCGCTTGGCTGGCGGGTCCCGCGGGCTTCGGGCTGAGCCGCGGCGAGGTGCTGCTGTACCTCGCGATTCTGGCGCTGGCGGCCGGACTGCGGTTCTACGACCTCGGCGAGCGGACCTTTCACCACGACGAGGCCATTCACGCCAAAGAATCCGTGGAGATGATCCGCGGCAAGCAATACCGCTACGACCCCGCCTATCACGGGCCGCTGCTGTATTTCACCAACACGCTGTTCTTCATGGCGGTGGGCCACGACGACGTCACGGCGCGCGTGATCCCGGCCCTGGTCGGCGTGGCGACGGTGGCGGCGCTGATTTTGCTGCGTCCCGAGCTGGGACGCGTCGGTACGCCGCTGGCGATGACCGCCATGACGCTCTCGACGGCGTTCCTCTACTACTCGCGGTTCGTTCGCAACGACATCTACGTCGCGCTGTTCACGCTCGTGCTCGTCGGGGCGCTGGTGCGCTACATGGCCCAGCCGCGCCGCCGCTGGATCTATATCGCCTGGGTCGCGCTGGGGCTCTCATTCGTCACCAAGGAAAACACCTACATCCACGGCGTCCTACTGGTCGGGCTGCTGGCCGCGTTCGGGCTCGTGGCGTGGGCCGCGGCGCGCCGCCCGTCGCGGCAGGCCTTGCCGGTGGTGGGCGCGATTCACTCGGCCATGACCCACCTGCGCCGCGACGCGGAGCACCTCGTCTACGGCTTCCTCATCTTCGTGCTCATCGCGTTCCTCTTCTACACCTCCTTTCTGACAAACCTCACCGGATTTCGCGACGCCTTCGTCGACTCGGTGAACTATTGGGCGGGCGTGCACGAGTCCGAGCGCGTCAACCAGCCGTGGTTCTACTACCCGATGTTTCTCCTGGTCTACGAGCCGTTCGCGTTGCTGGTGGGCGCGTTCGCACTCACCCGCCTGACCACGGCGCGCACGCCGCTGCCCTGGATCCTGGCCCTGTGGGGCGTCGTCGGCATGGGCATCTACTCGACGCTCGGCGAGAAGGCCCCCTGGCTGGTGCTGCACGTCATGTGGCCCTTCCTGGTGCTGGCAAGCTGGTACGCCGGACGGCGGCTGGAATCGGGCCAGCCGGCCATCCTGCGCGCCGCCATGGCCGTCATGGTCGTCGGTCTATTCGCCTGGACCGTGCGCTTCGGCGTGCCGACCACCTACGAGCGGGGAGACGTGCCCATCGACTTCGTCATGTATGTGCAAACGTCGCCGGACGCGCTCAAGGGCGTCGCCGCCATCGAGGCCTCCGGCCAGGCCACCGGGGACGCGAACTACGTGCGGGCGGTGGTCGAAAACGAATTCGCCTGGCCGCTGGCGTGGTACCTGCGAAACTACCCCAACATCGCCTATGAGAAGGAAGTGACCTTGGAGCAGGCGCTCAGCTCGCAAGTTGTGCTGCTGAAGAAAGAAACGTCGGCGCACCTGCGCCTGGATACCCACGGCTATTCCTCGGAAGTCCTGCCGCTGCGGCGCTGGTTCCCCGAGTTCGCCTACCGCGGCTGGACCATTGGGTTTCTGGGCAAGTTCCTCAACGATCCCACGGCCCGCCAGACCTTTTGGGAGTGGCTCGTCCTGCGCGAGCGAACGCCGGTGCCCATCGGCAGCTTTGACTACGTGTTGCACATCCGCGACGGCATGGACATGCAGTCCGTCCAGCCCGTCGGCGAGGCGCTCAAGTGAAGATCGCCATCGTCGGCGCCGGGATCACCGGGCTCACCTTGGCCTACCTGCTCCGAAAACGCGGGCATGCGGTCGAGGTGTTCGAAGCCGGCGGCGCGCCCGGCGGGGAGTTGGCGACGGTCGAGGTCGGCGGCGAGCCCATCGAGCGCTTCTATCACCACCTGTTCACCCACGACCGCTTCATGATCGGGCTGTGCGAGGAGCTCGGCATCGCGGATCGGCTGGACTGGCACGAGCCGCTGATGGGCTTCTACGCCGGCGGGCGGGTGCATCCATTCACCTCGCCGCTCGATCTGCTGCGCTTTGGGCACCTGTCGCTGCCGGCGCGCGTGCGGCTCGGTCTTGGAACCGTCCTCCTGCAGCGCCGCCGCAGCTACGCCGCGTTCGAGGACCGGACGGCCGCCGAGGTGATGCCCCGCTACACCGGGCGCGAAGCCTTCGAGAAGATCTTCCGACCGCTCCTCGAGGCCAAGTTCGACCGCCATTGGGAAGGCGTGTCCATGGCCTGGATGTGGGCGCGGCTCATGTCGCGCGCCCGCACCCGCACGCCCGACAAGCGCCGCGAACGCCTGGGCTACTTCCGCGGCGGGTTCCGCGTCGTGGTGGACGCGCTGGCGCGCACGATCACTGAACGCGGGGCGGCGCTGCATCTGCGCTCGCCGGTCCAGGAGGTCACCATCGGATCGCCCGGAGCGCCGGCGCTACGGGTCGGCGGCCAGGCCGTGGACGCCGACGCCGTGGTGGCGACCGTGGGCCTGCCGATCATCCGGCGCATCCTGCCCGAGGAGCGACGCGATTTCACCAACTCCCTGGCGGCCACGAACTACGTCGGCGCGTGCGTGGTGCTGATGGAGATCGAGCGCCAGCTTTCGGAGTACTACTGGACCAACATCGGCGACCGCAGCCTCCCCTTCGCCGGGCTGATCGAGCACACCAACATGGTCGAGCGCGAGCGCTACGGCGGACAGCGGTTGCTCTACGTCAGCAACTACCTGCCGCCCGAGCATGAGTTCTTCCACATCGACGACGACGCCCTGATTGGCCGCTTCGTCGAGCCGATTCAACGGGTCTTCCCGCGCTTCGCCCGCGAGCAGATCGGGCGCTCCTGGGTTTCGCGCGATCCGGTGGCGCAGCCGGTGATCGCGGCCGGATACCAGCGCCGCAAACCCGCCTATCGCTCGCCCATTCCCGGCTTCTACATCTGCAACACGTCGCAGATCTATCCGGAGGACCGGGGCACCAACTACAACGTGCGCATCGCCCGCGAATGCCTGGAGGTGCTCGACGGCGACGCGCCCGAGTTGACGAGCCGCCAAGCGTAGGAGTCGGAATGTAGGGGCGCCCCTGGTGGCGCCCGTCCGACCCACCGGGCCGCTCTGCAGAGGTAGGGGCGGGTTTCAAACCCGCCCGTCCGCCAGATGCCTCCAGTCAGCCATCCTCCAGCAGCCGCAGCTGACCCTCGCCACCTAACTCCGGCACCGCCGACGAAGCGTCAAGCACCGCGCTGTAGGGGACGTCGTCCCACAGCCCCACCTCGACCAACGCCTGCGCGCTCTGCGACTCCGCCAGCGCCGCTTCCGCGTCCGGCTGAGACCGCGCCACCCGCAGCGCCACGATCGCTGTCTCGTCCAGCTCCACTTCTGGCCGAAGCTCCAGGATGCGCGCCACGATGACCCCCGCCGTATAGACGTCGTCGAGGGCAAGCGTCCCCTCCTTGCCCGCGCACACCACCGTCATTGATCCGGCCGCTCCCGCCTCTTCCACGAGGCATCGGGCGACGGCGCTGCAATTGCGCAGCGCGCCCACGAATGTCTTTCGGGCCGTCGACCAGCGGCGCAAGGCATTGGTGCCGTTGGTGGTGACGAAGATCGCCCGCCGGCCCGCATAGGCGCCGGCGGCCACCTCCCGCGGCGAGTTGCCGAAGTCGTAGCCCTGGGGCCGAAGTCCGCCCTCCTCGCCGCCCAGCAGCACCCCGGTTCCCAGCCGCACCGCCGCCGCTCGGGCCGCCGCATGATCGGCTGCCAGCCAAACCTCGGGATCGCCGGCCCCGGCCAGCTCGACGAGCGTGGTGGAAGCGCGAATCACGTCGACCACCGCGCACACGCCGACCGGATCGGGCTCGATGACTTCCGGCAGCAACGCCACGCGCAGCCGCGCCGCGGTGGAGGCGGGGCTATTCATCGACCAATGTCACCAGTGCGCGGTGTGGATTGAGGCATGTCCCCCGAAAGTAGCCGATGGCAACCATGGCGCGAGTGAGGTGCACGGTGCGCCGGTTGACGCTCCCCAGTGGTCGCCGGCGGCGGATTTCGACACTGATAGCGCCGCCGTGGTGGCTTATGTAGTATTCGCTACGAAATGGCACGCGCCCCCGGCATGGCCGGGGGCTGGCATGCCGCTTCGCGGCCGCCGCCGCCGACATCACAGCCAAACCTGGAGGCAAGCGCCAATGTTGACTACCGCTGCCCGAATCCGTGTTCCCTCCGGTTGGCGGCCCCGGATGCCCCGTCGCATCGCCCAAGGCGGGCTGTCGCTGCTGGTCATCGGCTGTTTGGCCGTTGCCGCATTCGCCTGCGGCGAATCCGAATCGGAGGCTGCGCCCGCCCAGGAGGCCGCACCCGCCCAAGCGGCCGCAGCCACCGCCGCCCCTGAGCCAACCGCAGCGCCCACCCCGACTCCTGCTCCCACGCCCACCCCAACGCCAACTCCCGCCCCTACGCCGACGCCCACGCCGACGCCATTGACCGAGGCCGACGTCCTCCAGCGCGCGGGCGCCGTGATGAGTGCCGCCAAGACGTTCGATTTCTCGCTGACCCATGAGGTGGGCACCAGTGAGTTCCTGCCCGGGCTGGCGGTCGAGGAGGTGAAGGGCCAGCTGGAGATTCCCGACAAGCTGAGGGTCGAGTTCTCCGGCCTGTTCGGCGACATCCCCATCCAGGTCGAGCTCATCAAGATCGGTGACTTGCACTACATCACCAACCCGCTCACCGGCGTGTGGGAAGAGGTCCCGGCGGCGAACTCGCCAGTCGGCTTCTTCAGGCCCGAGGAGGGGATCGCCGCGGTGATGTCGTCGATCGCGGCCACCTTCGACGGCCCGGAGGGCGATGTCTACAGTCTCTCGGGGACCCTGCCCGCCAGCGCCTTCGCGGCGCTGATCGGGGACACCCTGGTGGACTCCGTCGTTGACGTGAGCATCGAGATTGACGCGGACAGCTTCCATCTGACCAAGATCCGGTTCGCCGGACAGGTCAGCCCCCTGGACGACCCAAGCGTCGTGCGGATTGTCGAGTTGTCGCGGTTCGGCGAGTCCGTTTCCATCGAGGCCCCCGACACCGGTTCCTAAGGAGCCCGTGGTCCACGGAGCACGGCCCCGAGGGAAGGCCATGAGCGCGTGCCTGCCCCGCATTCGCCGTTGGCAGCCGGCGAGGTCGTAGCGTGTTCCGCGTCTCCCCCTACATCGCGCTCATCCCCGTCTGTCTAGGCGTATTTGTCGCCGCCGACGACCAGACGGTGATGGTCACCGTGCTGCCGGACATCATGTTCGACTTCCGCATTCCGCCCATCGAGCTTGACTACGCCTCGTGGACCATCACCGCCTACCTCCTGGGCTATGTGGCCGCGATGCCGCTGATCGGCAGCATGTCCGACGCCTTCGGCCACCGCCGCATGTTCGCCATCGCCACGGTGTTTTTTATGATCTGCTCGGTGGTGGCCGCCCTTTCGCCCAGCCTGCCGTTTCTCATTGGCATCAGGGTCTTCCAGGCCGTGGGCGCCGGTGCGATGCTGCCGATCGCGATTGCGGTCGTCGGCGACCTGTTCCCCCGGGGGAGCCGCGGCATCGCGCTCGGCATCGTGGGTGGCTCGGCGGAGGCGGGGGGCGTCATCGGTCCCCTCTGGGGCGGCCTAGTCGCGCGCTTTCTCGACTGGCCCTGGGTGTTCTGGATGAACGTGCCGCTCGGCGCGCTCGTCCTGATCGCTCTCTTCCTGCTCCTCGGCCCGAGTCCGCGGTTCAAGTCCTCGCTGGACTACGTGGGCGGGTTCTTCATCGCCGTGGCCCTGGCGTCCCTGACGCTCGCGCTCTCCCGCATTGATCGGCTGGACCTGGGGATGCTCGGGCTCCTCGCGCTCACGGCCGTGGCCCTGATCGCGTTCATCTACCGCCAGCGGACGGCGGCGGTCACCCTGCTCCCCAACTCCATGTTCCGCAGCCGCACCGTTGTGATGGCCAACGTGGCCCATTTGATGGTCGGCGTGTCACTGATCATCGGCATGGTCACCATCCCCATCATGACCACCTATCTGATCGGCCACTCGCCGCTCGAAGGCGGACTCCGGCTCATGCGCATGACGGTGGCGATGCCGTTCGGGGCGGTGCTCGGCGGGCTCGCCTGCCAGCGCATCGACTACCGGATCCCGAGCGTGATCGGCCTGATCCTCGTGGCCATCGGCTACGCCTTCATGACCACCTGGGACCTGAGCGTCGCCGACCCCCAGCTCACGATCCACCTCGCGCTTGCCGGACTGGGGTTCGGCTTCCTCATTGCTCCCATAGCCCTGGGCGCCACCGAGCCCGTCGGCCACGGCGACCGCGGCTCCGCCGCCGCCGCGGTCACGTCGATGCGATTGGTGGGCATGACGCTCGGCCTCGCGGCGATCACGGCCTGGGGATCCCAGCGCTTCTCACTGCTCGTGGCCGGCATCCCCATGCCCGTTCCCCAGGAAGGCGAGGCGATTGAAGTCTCGCGCCAACGGGTCGCCGAGTTCCAAGAAACCCTCACCAACATCGGCATGGACGTGTTCGTCACGTTCTTTGCCGTCGCGGCCGTAGTCGCCGCCCTGGGCATCCTCCCCGCCTTCCTCATGACCTGGAACCGCACCCGCAGCCGGAGGCCCCGCAACACCCCCAGACCGCGTGAGCGACGATGCGAGGCACTCTGTCGAGCTGCTGCGGATAGCGTGCGACCCGTTGGGGAAGGCTGGACAGTGACCTACGACCCGCGGCGCGCACTTGAACTGCTCCGGCTGGGCACGCAGCAGCCGCACGCGATTTTTCGCGAGGGCCAAGAGGAGTCCATCCGCCATGTCGTTGAGGGCTGCGGACCGCTTCTGCTGGTGCAGAAGACCGGCTGGGGCAAGAGCAACGTCTACTTCATCGCGGCGAAACTTCTGCGCGAGGCGGGGCAAGGGCCGGCGCTCCTCATTTCGCCGCTGCTGGCGCTGATGCGGAATCAAATCGAGGCGGCCAAGCGCATGAGCGTCCGTGCGGCCACGATCAACTCCGACAACAGAGACGAGTGGGAAGTTGTCGAGGCGCAGATTCGCCGTGACGCTATCGACGTGCTGCTCATCTCGCCTGAGCGGCTGGCCAACGAGCGCTTCGTCCAGGATGTGCTGGCTCCCATGTCCGACCGGATCGCCCTGCTGGTGATCGACGAGGCGCATTGCATCTCGGACTGGGGCCACGACTTTCGACCGGACTACCGGCGCATTGAACGGATCATCGGAACGCTGCCGCCAAACCTGCGACTGCTGGGAACGACGGCCACCGCCAACGACCGTGTGCTGGAGGACCTGAGGGGCATGCTTGGCCCGCGTGTCATTGTGCAGCGGGGCGGGTTGGCCCGACCGTCGCTGCTGCTCCAGACGATACGTTTGCCCAATCAGGCCCAGCGCCTCGCTTGGCTGGCTGAGCGGCTGCGCGAGGTGCGTGGCAGCGGCATCATCTACACCCTGACCGTCCGGGACGCGGAGCGGGTGGCCGCTTGGCTGCAATCACGCGGATTCGCTGCGGCGGCGTATACGGGACAGACGGGAGATCGCCGGCCGGAGTTTGAGCAGGCGCTGCTGGACAACCGGGTCAAGGCACTGGCGGCGACCACGGCGCTGGGTATGGGATTCGACAAGCCTGATTTGGCTTTCGTCTTCCACTACCAGGCGCCGGGGTCGGTGATTCACTACTACCAGCAGGTGGGCCGTGCTGGCCGGGCGCTGGATGCGGCCTACGGCGTGCTGCTTAGCGGTGATGAAGACACGGACATCACCAGCTACTTCATTCGCTCCGCGTTTCCGACGCGACACGAGGTAGCGGAGGTGCTGGGGGCTCTAAAGGATGAGCCCGACGGCCTCTCGGTTCAGGAACTCACGCACCGCGCGAACATCAGCCCAGGTCGAATCAGGAGCACGCTCAAACTGCTGTCGCTTGAGTCGCCCGCTCCAATTGCCCTCGATGGCAGGCGGTGGCAACTCGTGGCGACCGAATTGACGGACGCGTTTTGGGAGCGAGTGGAACGCTTGACGGCCCTGCGCTATCGGGAACAGGCGCAGATGCAGGAGTATGTGGATCTGCCTGCGGGTCACATGGAGTTTCTGATCGATGCGCTTGATGGGGAGTCCAGCGCTTTCACGCCGCCGCGGATCGAGCCGCTGTCAAGCACAGTCGACCCCAGACTGGTACGAGAAGCGGTGGCCTTCCTCCGCCGCACCGACTTCCAGATTGAGCCGCGCAAGCGCTGGCCAACTGGCGGACGGCGTGACGTGCAGCAACGTCTGGTAATCCCCCAGGACCTTCAAGCTGAATCCGGGCGAGCGCTGTGCCTGTGGGGGGATGCTGGCTGGGGAGAGCTGGTTCGACATGGGAAGTACCAAGACCAGCGCTTCCAGGATGAGCTGGTGGATGCCTGCGCGACGCTGGTACGCGAGTGGAGGCCGGTACCCGCGCCTATGTGGGTCACTGCCATTCCTTCGCGGCGGCGTCCTACGCTTGTGCCGGACTTCGCCGAGCGCTTGGCCAAGGAATTGGGTCTTCCATTTCATGTCGTGCTTGGGCGTATGCGCGATCATCAGGAACAGAAGGAGATGGAAAACAGCGCCTATCAAGCTCGCAATGTCTGGGAGTCGTTGGTCGTGAGCAATGCGCCCCCGCCTGGCCCCGTGCTTCTCGTGGACGACATCGTGGACTCCCGCTGGACGATGACCGTGGCGGCGTACAAGCTTCGATCCGAAGGAAGTGACGAAGTCTTTCCCATGGCGCTTACTCTGGCGGGCGGTGTCGCGTGATCAGCGAGCTTTCGGCCAACACTCAGGCCATTCTCTTGCTGACGGCGCCGCTGATCGTCGGTCGGCGCACCCCCGCAGCCGAAGTGTTGCAGCCGCGCGAGTACAACAAGCTCGCCCAACTCCTCCACGAATACAGCCGGGAGCCAGCCGATCTGCTGAGTCCCGAGGCATCCCGGTTACTGAACGATGATTGGCTACGCGCCCAAATTGACTCGGACAGGGTCGGCCAGCTACTCGCCAGGGGTTTCCTGCTTAGCCAGGCGGTCGAGCAGTGGCAGCAACGGGCGATCTGGGTGTTGAGCCGCGCCGACGACCAATACCCCCAACGGTTGAAGGTGCGTTTGGGAAGCAAAGCGCCCGCCATCCTCTATGGCTGTGGCGACCGAGACATCCTGGACTCCGGCGGCTTGGCCGTCGTCGGCTCGCGACACGTGGACGACAAACTTCGAGCCTACGCGGCGGGGGTCGGTGAACTCGTCGCCAACGCCGAGTGGACGCTTGTATCCGGCGGCGCGCGGGGAATCGATCAGGCGTCCATGCGGGGCGCGCTCGAAGCCGGGGGGCGGGTCGTGGGCGTGCTGAGCAACGACCTGCAGCGGGCGGCGCTGCGTCGCGAGCACCGTGAGGTGCTGATGGACGGACGGCTAGCGCTGATTTCGCCCTACGACCCCTCGGCGGGCTTCAACGTCGGCAATGCGATGCGGCGCAACAAACTGGTCTACGCCCTTGCCGATGCGGGGCTCGTTGCGAGCTCGGATCACAAGAAGGGCGGGACCTGGGCCGGCGCGGTTGAGCAACTCGATGAGTTGAAGCTCGTGCCGGTCTATGTGCGGTCAGGCTCGGACAAGGCGCTTCAGGCGCTCATCGACAAGGGCGCCTATCCGTGGCCGGATCCTCAAACGCCGGAAGAGTTTTGGGACAAGCTCGATTCGTCGGTGCCTGCGTCCGGGCAGCCCGAGCTCCCCATTGAGACGAGCGACGAGCGCATGGAACACGACGCCGTGCGCCCAGAATCGGAGGCGCACGATGAGCCAGCGGATTTGGCGGTCGCACGCGGTGCGCCGGACGAGATGCTCTTTGCCAAGGTTGCCGAGTTAGTGATCGAAATGACCACGCCTACCCCCAAGTCGTTGGACGAGATCACGACCGCCCTTGGAGTCTCCAGGCCCCAGGCCACGGCCTGGCTGAAGCGGCTGGTCGGCGAGGGCAAGCTGGAAAAACAATTGCGCCCTGCCCGCTACCAGCCGGTGACGCAGGCGACTCTGCTGCTCGATCAGCCCGAGGACTCCTGAGGATTCCGGCCTAGATCGACAGCTCGGGGGGCTGCCGCGCTGGCCCGTGCCGTACGCTGGCGGGCCAGGCGAACAGTCGGAGTAAGCGACGGCCATGGCGGCTGGACGGCGGTTGGGGTTGCTGGCGGTGGCGGTGCTGGCCGCGGCCGTGGGCGGCGTGGCGTTGGCGGGGCGCGGGCAGCGGACCACGCTGGTCAACTGGTCGCTCACGCGGCGCTTGGCGCTGCGGCTCGCGGACGCACCGGGCGAGCCGGCGCCAGCGCCCGAGCTCACCGCCGCCTACACGGACCTCGTCGCCCGCAGCTATGCCGCGGTCAGCGACTACACCCAGGCGCCGATGCCGCCAACGATGGATTCCGTGCAGGTGCTGCGGCGCGGGGACTGGATCGGCGCCAACCTGGCCAACTTCCGGCGCATCCTGCGACCGGTCATCGAGGCCTACGACCACGCCCAGGTCGGCGGCGGCGTGGGCTCCCGGGTGCTGGGCGTCACCACGCAGGCCGGCGTCTCCGCGCAACTGGGAGTGCTCCTGGGGTTCTTGGGCCGGCGAGTCTTGGGCCAATACGACATTCCCCTCCTCGATCCCGAGCCCCGCCCCGCCGCGATCTACTTCGTGGACGCCAACTTGCAAGCCGTGGCGGCCCGCGCGGGCGTTCCGGTCGAGGACCTGCGGCTGTGGGTGACGCTGCACGAGGTCACGCACGCCTTTCAGTTCAACGCGGGGAACCCGCCCTGGCTGCACGGCTACATGTCCGGCCTGCTCCAGGACTACCTGGAAGAAGCCGTGGTGACGCTGGGAGAGCACGGCGAGCTGCGCGCGCGGCTGAGCGCAGCGGTTCAGGAATTCCAGCGCGGTGGGCTGCGTCAGTCCGGCTGGCTGCGCCTGGCGTTGTCACCGCGGCAGGTGCGCACCATCGAGCAGATCCAGGCCCTGATGACCGTCGTCGAGGGCTACGGCAATCACGTGATGCACGCCACCGGCGCCCGCCTGATTCCGGGCTACGCCCACCTGGCCCGGCGCATGAAGGCCCGCGAGCGCTCGCAGGCCACCTGGGTGCGGCTGCTCACGCGGGCGCTTGGGCTCGACATGAAGCTCGAGCAATACCGCATCGGCGAGGCGTTCGTGGACGAGGTGGTGACACAGCGCGGCATAGCCTTCGCCAACCGGCTCTGGGAAGGCCCGGAGCACCTGCCGACGCTAGCCGAGACGCAGGACCCCGCCGCCTGGATGGCCCGCGTAGAGGCGGCGAGCCCGGCGGACGCGAGCCTGTAACCGGCAGGCAGCGCTGCTGGGTAGGGGGCAATGTGAGTTGCGGGCCTGTGTTACTGCTTCCGCACGATCCACCGAACAAAGAGCCATGCCGCGAAAGCGGTCACCGTGACCCAAAGCACGACCTGAACGGCCCCGACGTTGAACGGCATCAATGGGCCGCTGTTGAACGGCCCCAACGCGCCGATGAACTGTTGCTGCCAGACACCACTCAGGACGGCAACCACCACCATTGCGAGCAAACTCAACACCAGCCAACAAAGGCAGAGGCCGATCCCTATGCCGAAGCCGGCCTTGATCCAGTACCGCAACGATGGGCGATCAGGGTCGGCAGGCGGCGGATGGGTCATGAATCGCCTCCCGGGCCACCCCGGGAATATCGAGAAACTCTGGGAGCCATATCAAAGTAACCCACTACCTGCTGCCGGCTACCTTTGGCGCACGGCGTTCCGGCCTGTAGACTTCCCGCACCCGGTCAATCAACCACCCCGGGTCGGTCCATCTGGCAGAATCAGTCACACAGCAGGGGCCGAGGCGCGCCTGGAGGCTTGTGCAATGGCAGTCACGCATTCGACCGACACGCCTGGGCACGTCATTCCCATCAGTGACGAAGAGTTCGAGGACTTCGACACCGAGGCCACGGCGTTCCTGCGCGGTCAGCGCGATTCGGACCTCTACACCGGCTTTCGGCTGAAGCAGGGGGTCTACGGGCAGCGCCAGGCCGACGTCCACATGATCCGGGTCAAGCTGCCGTTCGGCGGCGTGTCCGCCGATCAGCTCGACGCCTTCGCCGAAGTGGCCGAGCGGTTCGCCCCGCTCAAGAAGGGCCACATCACCACGCGCGAGAACGTGCAATATCACCACGTGCCCCTGCCGTTGGCGGCCATGGCGATCCGCGTGCTGGGCGACGCCGGGCTGTCGAGCCGCGAGGCCTGCGGCAACACCGTGCGCAACGTCACCGGCGACCCCTGGGGCGGCATCTGCAACGACGAGGTCTACGACGCCACGCCCTACGCCGGCGCTTTCGTGCGCTACTTCGTGCGCCACCCGCTGACGCAACTCCTTCCGCGTAAATTCAAGGTCGCCTTCACCGGCTCCGAGACCGACCGCGTCGTCACCGACATCCACGACCTGGGCTTCATCTCGCAGGTCCGACATGAAGACGGAAAAGAAGTCCGCGGTTTCCGAATGGTCACCGGCGGCGGACTCTCCATCATGGCCAAGCGCGCGTTCGTGCTCTACGACTTCGTGCCGCTGACGGAGTACCTGCGCGTCTCCGAGGCCGTGCTGCGCATCTTCGAGCGCTCCGACGACCTGCGCCGCAACCGCGCCAAGGCCCGCATCAAGTTCCTGGTCCATCGCGTGGGCATCGACGCCTTCCGCGAGATGGTCGAGGAAGAACTGAAGGGCGACTGGGCCAAGCGCGACTACCCGCTCGACGACCTGGTGTACCTGGACGACGAAGCCGCCGACGCGCCCGCGCTGAATGGCCACGTGCCGAACGTTGCCGAGGCCGACCGCGACATGTTTGAGCGGTTCATGCGCTCCAACGTGCAGGCGCAGATTCAAGAGGGCTTCGCCGCCATCGAGGTCAAGGTCAACCGCGGCGACCTCTCGCCCGAGCAGTTCCGCGGCCTGGCCACCATCCTGCGCACCTACGGATCCGGGCGCGCTCGCACCACCCCCTGGCAGAACATCGTGCTGCGCTGGATTCCGCAAAACCGCGTCTACGACGTCTGGCGCGAGCTCTACGCGATGGACCTGGGGAACCCCGGCGCGCTGGAGATCACCGACGTCGTGGCCTGCCCCGGCACCGACAGCTGCAAGCTCGGCATCACCTCATCCATGGGCCTCAATCGCGCCGTGCAGGGCAAGATCGAGGAGATGAACATCCAGGACCCGCTCACGCGCCAGATCCTGGTCAACATGAGCGGCTGCCCCAACTCCTGCGGCATGCACCACGTGGGAAACATCGGCTTCCACGGCGCGGCCATCAAGAGCGGCGACCGGCAGGTGCCGGCCTATCACGTCTTCGTCGGCGGCAACCGGCGCGCCGGCGAGCCCATGAAGCTCGGCACGCTGCTGCGCACGCGGCTCCCGGCCAAGCGCGTCCCGCTGGCCGTCGAGCGCCTGATCCTCGACTACGAAGACAACCGCGAGGAAGACGACGAGCCGTTCAACGACTACGTCGACCGCCTCGGCAAGGTCTATTTCAACGAGTTGCTCAAGGACCTCGCGCTGCCGCCCGAGTTCACCGACGAGAACCGGGAACACTTCGTGGACTGGGACCGCGACCGCCTCTACGTCCTGGAGCGCGGCGAAGGCGAGTGCGCCGTCTAGGACGGTCCGCCCGCGGTCATTCCGAGCGCACGCGAGGAATCTCAGACGTTCGATCGCGGCCCGCACGGGTGGACTCCGCGTTTCTGATTCCGCAAACCCTTGCGACCCTCCTCCGTCATTCCCGCGAAGGCGGGAATCCACCCTTGATTGAACCTGGGAAGGGATTGCCCGGTGGCCCAGGCTGCGGGCAGCCTGGGAGCTGCAACCTCGGCCGCAGTTTGACTGCTCAGCTGGCCGAGCCTTTTCGTGCCCGAGTTGACTTGCCAGCCGGTGACACCGATAGTTCGGGCTAATACTCCCCGCCGTCCACTGCCTTCCGGTGGTGAACTGGCGGGGCTTTGCTGCCTTCAGCGCCGCGATTGAAGACTCAAATGGCTCCTCCAAACCCGAAGCGACAGAAAGAAGCCCGAAGAGTACTTGATGAACTGTTCGATCGGCCCGACAAGGTATCAGTAATCCACTACTCCTGTGAGAGCTTCTACAACCGCCAAGACGGTAGCTCACCTAGAATCACATCAGTCGCTGTGCGCCGCCTTGACTATGGTCATACGGCTTCATTCTCGATTCACCAAACGGCTGAGATTCGGAGAATTCCGTTCGACAGAATCACAGACCATTATGACGATCTGGAAAAGGAGATGCTAGGACGCCTGTCTGCCTACTTTGATAGGTCTATGGAGATGACCTATTTGCATTGGAACATGAGAGATTCCAACTATGGGTTTCAGGCTATTGAGCATCGATTCCGGGTCTTGCATGAGCACGGATGCGAGCCACACGTAGTCGACGACAAGTCGAAGGTAGACTTGTCCCGGCTATTGTACGATATTTATGGTGCAGATTATATCGCCCACCCAAGACTAGCGGTATTGTCGCATAAGAATGATATCATGCCGCTTGACTTCCTGCCCGGAGCACAAGAGGCTAGCGCTTTCGAAGAAAAAGACTTCGCCGCCTTACATATGTCCACCCTAAGGAAGGTGGAAGTCATCGCTAAAATTGCCGTGCGAGCTCACGACCGGAACTTGAAGACAGATGCGACATGGTGGGATATGCGCGGTGGACGAATAGTGGCTAGTCTCACTTGGCTTGGAGAGCACCCGCTACTCACCGTAGCCCTGGGGATCGTAGGTGTTGCTTCGCTTGTGCTGGCGATGGTTTGTATGTTTTGGCCGTAGGTGTGGCTGTAGGATGACGGAGCAGAATATCGTGAGAGGCATGGGTTCGGTTGCGGTGGTGTTGCTGGTGTGTGCGGGCTAGGTCGGTCTCGGAAGAAATTGAGCCCAGGCGGCTTCCATACGTGTGGTGGTTCGGAGTGGGCGATCGTGCAACCGTGCGGTGCCCGTCACGCGGCGAATGGATGAAATGGCGGGCAGCCGGCCAGCACGTAGCCCGCGGCAGACAGGCCCACAGCCCACCACAGAGCGTTGGTAAATCGGCGCGCTTGCCACTGCGATCGGTAGTCACTTATATCGGCGTGGATCAAGGACTGTCCTAGCCTGGGGGCTTCGTCTAAGCGGTGATAGCGTGGGGTGCCGTGGTCATCCCAACGAATGAGACGCGAGGCGACCGACAGCGCTAGGCGTGCGACATTGATACCGCGCTGATTGGCAGGAAAGACGCGCGGCGCGTATCGTTCGAAGTCTCGAAGCAGCGGCCCAATGCCAGGCCTCACGGCATCAGCTAGGAGATGTTTCGCGGCTACGAAGTAAGATCGCCGTGTGATTCGGAGCTCTGCTGGATATCTCTGCAGATATCGGTCGAGGCGGCCGGATTCTTCAGTACGGAATTGAACTGTCGGCAAGCTCCAATACGTCTGAAAGTATTTCCAACCATAGCAGCCGGCACAACTTTTCCATCCGTCTGGGGCATGGCAGGAACACTTACACGCAAAAGGGGCACACGCATAGAGGCCCTCAATCTCGGCAGTGCTTGGTTCCCTCGTTACCATTCGCATGGGAGCTCTGGGCGCGGGCAGGTGGTCGGGGCTAGCGTCAGCCATTGGGCTCGCTGTATCGAGTCGTGCTCGACAACCTACTCGTCGCCCCGAATCATCTCAAGCAGGTCAAGGCCCCCCGACGGCATCACGCGGGCACCCTCTGGCGTGTCGCCGGAATCGAAGATTTCGGCCCAGTAGTCATTGTTTCGTTTGGTGCCAAACAGCGAAAGCGACAAGTCTTTGTTTACCCAAAGCGGAAGACGCTTGAGGGCACCGATGAAGTTTCTGATATTGCCCCAACAGACCTCAGGCACTTCCCGTTGAAATACTCTGTTGTCGTCGGTCACTGGCCGCCCTGTATTCAAGAAGTATTGCAGCACAACAGAACGCGATAACCTCACCCAATTGTGAAGAATCTCTTCCTTTGACATCCGGAATGCGCGAAGGTGATCCTCCGCAATGTCACTCCCCTTCTGAACATCAATCTCTATTCGCCGTGTTCCGCGGTTAGGGTCAAATTGACCTAGATATATTTCATCAGCGACCATATTCATCAGCCTGACAATCTGATCAATCTCCAATTGGCGCGGGTTTGCTCCATCCTCAAACTTATAGTTGAATGGTGTTGGCAGCATTCGCGGATAGATGAAGAATTGGTAAAATGTTCTCTCGATAGCACTGTAACTTAGCGGCCTGCCGGTACTACGGCCTCCGTACTCTATGTAGTCTCGCAGCTTATTCTTTGGGTCCATGGTGATGCTGTCACGCACTCGGTCGAGGACGTATCTCTGCATCTGGCGTCGCTCGCCCTTGAAGTGGTTTACGAGGTCTTGTTCCGAGAAACTCTCGTCATCGGGGTTGAGGCGGCGTTCTTCACGATATCGGTCGATCCGATTGCTCAGTATGGAGCTTCCCAAACTTCGCTGTACGGATTTGTCGAAAGCGACCTGCCGCAGGGTGGTTCCGGCATTGGTGTTGGCTGTCAGAAGGACGTCAGTGTCGGGGTCGACGAAGACCCTGACTGGTAGGGTGCGGGCACCTAGGAGAATCTGGGCGGCAGCCTTGTGCTGGCCGTCGAAGAGCTTGACCTTGACGTGGTCGCCTTGAGTTGTGTCGATCCAGCCGAGTGATATATGGAGTTGCGGCAGTCCCTTGTAGAACTCCACGACGAGTTTTCGCAAATTGACGCCAATTGCACGTGGGTTTATGTGGTCGTCATGATGCAAGTATTCTATTGGGAGGTTGATGAATGATGAACGAAAGCCGGAAATCTTGTCCGTATAGATCGGGAAGCATTCGATTTCATGGGATCCTACGAGCGGGTAGGAGGTCTTAAGTGACTCGCCGCTCAACGTCACTGCCAGATCGTGTTTACCGCCTCCATAGTGCGCCAGGAGATCCCCAAGGTTGAATGAGCGGTCATCTTGAGCCGATTGGTCCGCAAGGCTGCTGAATCTGGCAAGAACTCGGGCCACTCGGAGATCGCTGGCCTGCTTTGATCGGTTGCAGCGGTCGTGGGTGAGGGCGAAGTTCTCCGGAGAGTCTTTCCCGCCGGCACTGGTCGGTTCGATGTGGTCGACGTCAATCGCGGCGGCGTGAAGCACTAAGTCAATGGGCTTGCCGCAAATGAAACAGTTTCCGCCCTGGGACTCGTGAAGCTTCTTGCGTAGATCGTTTTGTTCGTCGCTGGATAGGCGGCCCAGGAAGAGTGCCACGGAGTAACTGCTCTCGTCGCCCGGCTGTGTCGTCGCGCAGGCGTCAGGATTGAGGGGCGGGGATTCTATCGCCGAGGGGTGTGGCACTGCAATGGTCTAGAGCGTTGCCGGCTAAGGATTGAGCCCTTCAGTGTCCTCCCCCGTGCCGCCCGCGCTGCGGCTCGCAACTTCCAGAGGCAGCCCGTGTCGCGGCCGTGCTACGGTGCGCGCCCAATGCAGCCCCCCCAAGCCCCGCCGCCTCAAGTACGAGCCGCTTCGCGCCCACCTGGCCGAAATCGCCGGTCCTGAATGGCAAGGCACGTTCGCCGATGTCGAGCGCATTATCGGCGCAAGGCTCCCGCCGTCGGCTCGAAATGCGAACAGCGCAGTTTGGTGGTCGAACTCAAACGGTCACGTGCAGGCGGAAGCCTGGCTGGCGGCGGGCTGGCGAAAGCACCGCGTAGAAGTTGATAGGGAGCGGGTCGTATTCCGGCGGACAGAACCCGAGCCCAATCCTGCGACGCCGTTCGAGCAGGGCAAGTGCGGTGCTCCCTTCCAGCCGTCAAGGGATCAAGAGAGGACTAGCTATCGCGAGGCATACCTCGCTGGTGCGCTCACGCGCATAGCCAGTGCGCTCGAAGGAATAGCAGAAGCGATCAAGGTACGGTAGGAGAGCCGCACCGGGTGAGGCTGGCGGCGATCTCGATGTCCCGCAAGGCTACTTTGGGGCTCTTGGCGCGCAGCGATTGCCCTCCATTCTTGATAAACCCGATCAACTTTATATACTTACCCTCCCTGTAGGTTCCGCATGGTGACTGATGGCGCTGTCCGCCCAGGCCGTGGCAGACGTCGAGCTGCCAGATTCCCAGCCGACCGCCGATTCGGCTGAGATCGAGGCCGCCGCGCGACGCCTCGAGACGGCGGCGCCCGAGGACGTCCTCCGTTGGACGGTCGAACGGTTCGGTTCCGACGTGGCGGTCTCCTGCTCCTTCGGCGGCCCCAGCGGCATCGTGTTGGTGGACATGCTGGCTCGGCTGGCGCTGCTCGACCAGGTCGACGTGTACGTCGTCGATACAGGGCTGCTGTTCCAAGAAACCCACGCGCTGCGCGCCGAGGTCGAGCGCCGCTATGGCTTCACGGCCACGGTCTTCGCGCCGGCCCTGAACCTGGAGGAGCAAGCCGCGGCCCACGGCGACGCCCTGTGGACGCGCGACCCGAACGCCTGCTGCGCCATGCGCCGCGTGGCGCCCAATCGAGAGGCGCTCAGCCGGCGGGGCGCCTGGATCGCCGGGCTCCGCCGCGACCAGTCGCCCACCCGCGCGAACACGCCGGTGGTGGCCTGGAACGACCGTCACGACCTCGTCAAGGTCGCGCCGCTGGCGAACTGGACCGAAGCCATGGTCTGGAACTACGTCCGCCGCTACGACATACCCGTCAACGCCCTCCACGCCCAGGGCTACCCCAGCCTCGGCTGCACCCCTTGCACCACCCCGGCCCGCGATGGCGAAGACCTCCGGGCCGGACGCTGGCGCGGCTCCGACAAGACCGAGTGCGGGCTGCACTGGCAAATCTGACGCACTTCGCTACCACTCACCAGCTCGAAAGGACCTACCACCGCATGAATCCTGACGGCGTGACCATTTGGTTCACCGGCCTCTCCGGCGCCGGTAAGACCACCCTTGCCGACCTATTGGCGCCTGAGCTGGAAGCGCGCGGCCATCGCGTCGAGAAGCTCGACGGCGACGTGATCCGCACGCACCTGAGCAAGGGCCTGGGATTCTCCAAGGAGGATCGCGACACCAACATCCGGCGCATCGGCTGGGTGTCGGCCATGGGCACCCGCCTGGGCGGCACGATGATCGTCTCGGCCATCTCGCCCTATCGCGACGTCCGCCGCGAAGTCCGCGCCATGACCCCCGCGTTCTTCGAGGTCTACGTCCAGTGCCCGCTCGATGAGCTGGTGCGGCGCGATCCCAAGGGCCTCTACAAGAAGGCGCTGGCCGGCGAGATCGACAACTTCACCGGCGTTTCGGATCCCTACGAGCAGCCGGAGCACCCGGAAGTGGTGGTGAACACCGCCGGCGAAACGCCGCACGCGTCGCTGGAAAAGATTCTGACTGCGCTGGAACGCCATGGGCACCTCGCCGACAGCCTGGAGCCGCTGGCGCCCGCGGTCGCGGGAGCAGTCCGATGAGCGCCGTCGCCGCGCCCCCGGCCCTGCGCCTGGGCGAGCGCCACCTCGGCGACGTCGAGATGCTGCGCGTCGGTGGCTATGCCCCGCTGACCGGCTTCATGACGCGCGCCGACTACACGCGCGTGGTCGATGAGATGCGCCTCGCCGACGGCGCGCCGTGGTCCATGCCGATCACGTTGGCGGTCGACGACGAGACGGCAGCGGCCGTTGCCGAAGGCGACGCCGTGGCGCTGCTCGACCACTCCGACCGCGTCGTTGGGCATCTCGAAGTGCGAGAAAAATTCGGCTACGACAAGCGGCGTGAGGCCCAAGAGGTCTACCGCACCACCGACGAGGCTCACCCCGGCGTCGCGGCGCTGTACGCCCAAGGCGACACCCTGCTGGGCGGTCCGGTGCGCCATGCCGCCGAGGGGCCCACGGGTCCGTTCCCCGACTACCGGCTCACGCCCGCCGAGCTAAAGGCCGAGTTCACGGCGCGCGGCTGGCGCACCGTCGTCGGGTTCCAGACGCGCAATCCGGTCCACCGCGCGCACGAATACATCCAGAAGGCGGCCCTTGAAACCGTGGACGGGCTGCTGCTCCACCCGCTGGTCGGCGAGACCAAAGGCGACGACGTGCCCGCGGACGTGCGCATGCGCTGCTATCACGTGCTGCTGGAGAAGTACTACCCTCGCGATCGCACCATTCTGGCCGTGTTGCCGGCGGCCATGCGCTATGCCGGCCCGCGCGAGGCGATATTTCACGCGCTCATGCGCCGCAACTACGGCTGCACCCACTTCATCGTGGGGCGCGACCACGCCGGCGTCGGCAACTACTACGGCAGCTACGATGCACAGCACATCTTCGCGGAGTTCGACCCCAACGAGCTTGGCATCACGCCGCTGTTCTTCGAGCACGCGTTCTGGTGCCGCGCGTGCAACGGCATGGCCACCACGAAGACGTGTCCGCACGAGCCGTCCACGCGCACGTTCCTCAGCGGCACCGCCGTGCGGGACATGCTGCGGGCGAATCAGGCGCTGCCGGTCGAATTCACCCGCCCCGAGGTGGCGCATGAGCTGGTGGCGGCCTACCGCCGCGACTAGCGAAGCGCCATGAGTCGCGCGGCGCCCTCGGTGCTGCGCGTGGCCACGCGCGGGACGCCCCTGGCGCGCGCCCAAACCGGCCTGGTGATCGACGCGCTGCGGCGCGTTCATCCGCAGGTCCAGTGCGAGCCAGTCGTTGTGCGCACCGCGGGCGACGCCGACACCGCGCGGCCGATCACCGCCCTTGGCGAGCGCGGCGTGTTTACCAAGGCGTTGCAGGACGCCCTGCTCGAGGGCCGCGCGGATCTCGCCGTGCACAGCTACAAGGACCTGCCCACCGAGCCCGCGCCCGGACTCGCAATCGCCGCCGTGCCGACGCGTGGGGACCCGCGCGAGGCGCTCGTGGCTGGCCCCGTGCGCTCGCTGACCGACCTTGCGCCCGGCGCGACCCTCGGCACCGGCAGCCCCCGGCGCGGCGCCCAGGCGCTGCGCCGGCGCCCCGACTTGAACATCGTGCCGCTGCGCGGCAGCGTGGGAACGCGCGTGGCCGCTCAGCGGGAGGGACGCATTCACGCCACGATCATGGCCGTGGCCGGGTTGCGGCGCGCCGGTCTGGATGCGGCGATCTCCGCCGTGCTCGAACCGCCGGACTTTCTGCCGGCGCCTGCCCAGGCCGCCTTGGCCGTGGAGGCGCCGGCCGACCGCCCCGAAGTCCTCGCGCTCGTTGCCCAGATCGAAGACGCTGCGACACGCGCCGCCACCACCGCTGAGCGCACGTTCCTGCACGATCTTCAGGGCGGCTGCTCGTTGCCGGCGGCGGCTCTTGCCGCCGTGAATGGTGACGAACTGGTACTCGATACCGCCGTCTACGTCGAGGACGGCGGCATGGTGCGCACCCACCGGCGAGGTCCCGCCGCCGAGGCGGCGGCGCTGGGCCGCGAGGCGGCGGCCGAGACCGTGGCGCGAGGTGTCACGTGACCGCGCAACCCGGCACCGTGCACCTGGTGGGCGCCGGCCCCGGCGATCCCGGGCTCATCACCGTGCGCGGCCGGCAGATTTTGCAGAGCGCCGACGTGGTGGTGTACGACCGACTCGTCGCCCCGGAACTGCTGGAATCCGCCAGGCCCGACGCTAAGCGCGTTTCCGCCGGCAAGTCTCCCGGAGGCCGTGGGCCGTCACAGGCCCGGATCAATGCGCAGATCATCGAGCATGCGCGAGCCGGGCGGTCCGTCTGCCGGCTCAAGGGCGGCGATCCGTTTGTGTTCGGCCGCGGCGCGGAGGAGATTGCGGAAGTGGCGGCTGCCGGGATCCCCTGGGACGTCGTGCCGGGCGTGACCTCGGCCGTCGCCGCGCCCGCCGCGGCCGGCATTCCGTTGACCCATCGCGACTGGGCCTCCACTGCAACGCTGGTCACGGGTCACGAGGGCGAATCCAAGGACGGCGCACCGGTCGACTGGACCGCGGTCGCCGCCGCCGGTGGCACCATCGTCATCCTCATGGGCGTCGCCACGTTGCCAACGACGTGCGAGCAGCTCATCGCCGCCGGGCGCCCCTCGTCGGAGCCGGTGGCCGTCATCGAGCGGGCCACCTGGCCCGAGGAGCGAATCACCCTCGGCACGTTGGCCGATATCGCCGAAACTGCCGAGCAGCGCGCCGTGCGCAACCCGGCGGTTGTCGTCGTGGGCTCGGTGGTTCGGGCATTGCGGGGCGGATCGACATGAGCCGGCAGCCACGCGTCGTGGTGACACGTCCGCAAGACGCCTCCGACGAATTGATCGACCGGCTCGAGGAGTTGGGATTCGAAGTCGTGCATGTCCCGGCGATCGAAATCGGTCCGCCGCGCAGCTACCAGGCGCTCGATCGACTGGTTGCCGATCCCACGCAGGCCGCTTGGCTGCTCTTCACCAGCCGCAACGCCGTGCGCTATTTCGTCCAGCGCAGCCGGCGGCTGCGGCGGCCCCGGGCCGTGCCGGACGGCGTGAACGTCGCGGTCGTAGGCCCGGCGACGCAGGCCGCGTGCGATCGGGCCGGTATCGACGTGGACCTGAAATCCAAGGGACGCACCGGCCACGATCTGGCCCAGGAGGTCATGTCGCGCGCGGCGCCCGGCGCCGCCGTCGTGGTCGTGCAAGCGGAGGACGGGCGGCCCGACGCGACCGAGCTGCTGGCGCTGGCGGGGTACCAGGCGCGGTCGGTGGCGGCCTACCGCACCCGCAATGCCAGGGTGCCGCCGTCGGTCGCGCAGGCCATCAAGGACGGCGCGGTCGACGCGCTGGCCTTCGCCAGCCCATCGAGCGTGGTGAGTTTCGCCATCGCGCTCGGCGGCCTTGGCAAGGCGCCGGCGACGGTGCGGATCGCGGTCATCGGGGAGACCACGGCGGACGCCTGCCGGCGCGCCGGACGGGCGCCCGACGCGGTGGCGCGGGAGTCCTCCGCGACGGCCCTGGCGGATGCAGTGGCGGATGTCGTGCAAACGGCGGGAGCCGCCTGATGGCTGCTAATGAGTCTCGAACCGAAGACTGGGTTCCGCCGGTCGTGCGCCCACGTCGGCTGCGCGCCACCGCCTCCCTGCGACGGATGCTGCGCGAGACGCGGCTCTCCGCCGATCAGTTCGTCTATCCGTTGTTCGTGGCTCCTGGCAGCGGCGTCGTCGAACCCATCGACGCCATGCCGGGACAGTTCATCCGCTCGGTCGATCGTGTCGTGGACGAGGCGCGCCGCGTCGGGGACCTGGGAATTCCGGCCGTCCTGCTATTCGGCCGCGCGTCCACCAAGGACGCGCAGGGCAGTGAGGCCTCGTCGTCGGACGGTGCCGTCCAGCGCGCCGTGGCCGCCATCAAGGCGGCGGCGCCGGAGCTGACGGTGATCACCGACGTATGCCTCTGCGCGTACACCGACCACGGGCATTGCGGCATTGTCGTCAAGGAGCAGATCGACAACGATCGGTCCGTGGCGCGCCTCGTGGACACGGCGTTGTCGCACGCGGAGGCGGGCGCGGACCTGGTGGCGCCTTCCGACATGATGGACGGCCGCGTTGGAGCCATTCGCGCCGCTCTCGACGCCGCCGGCCACGCCAACGTCGGCATTTTGGCCTACGCGGCCAAGGCCGCCAGCGCCTTCTACGGCCCGTTTCGCGAGGCCGCCGACTCCGCGCCGGCGTTTGGCGACCGCCGCAGCTATCAGCTGGACCCCGCCAACGCGCGCGAGGCCCTGCGCGAGGTCGATCTGGATGTGGCCGAAGGCGCCGACATCGTCATGGTGAAGCCGGCACTGGTAAACCTGGACATCGTGGCGCGCGTGCGCGACCGGGTCACGGTGCCGATCGCCGCGTACTTCGTGAGCGGTGAATACGCCGCCATCAAGGCCGCCGCTGCTCAGGGCTGGCTCGACGAGCGCGCCGCGGCGCTCGAAGCCCTCACCGCCATCGTCCGGGCTGGCGCCCAGATCGTCGTGACTTACTTCGCGCCGGACGCGGCCCAATGGCTCCGCGACGAGGAGATGCGCGACTGAGCGCAAGCGCCTGGCGGGGCATCGCCATGTCGGTGACCGCGGCCTTTCTCTTCATGTGGAGCGGCGCCGTCACCCGGCTCACCGTCCCCGCGTCGCCGGCCGTGGTGACCTTCGGGCGCTTAGCCGTGGCGGTGGCGGTGGTGCTCCTCATCACCATGGCGCTGCGCCGCCCGCTGCGGCCGGCCCTCAGCCTGCGCCACGCCGTGCTGGGGGTGACGCTCTATCTGCACTTCTACTTGTTTACCGTGGCCGCGCAGACCTCGACCGTCGCCCACGCGCTCTCCATCACCTATACAGCCCCGATATTCGTCGCGGCCGGCTCGGCGCTGCTGCTGCGCGAGCCGCCCTCGCGCACTCAGCTGGCCGGCGTCGTCGCCGCCGTGGTGGGCATCGGAATCCTCGCCGGCTTCGACCCGGGCGAGGCCGGCGTCTCGCTGCTCGGCGACCTGGCGGCGCTGGGGTCGGCCGTTACGTTGGCGGCCTACGTCCTGGCGGGACGCTGGCTGCGCCGTGCGAATCCGTTGGAAACCTACGTTTCCGGCGTCTACGGCTGGGCGGCCCTCGCGGCGCTTCCCGGCGCCGCGGTCACCCTGAACGTCGCCGCCCTCGGGGATGCGTGGCTGTGGATCGTGCTGCTCGGCATCGGGCCGCTGGCGATTGGCCACACGCTCATCAACGCCGCCTTGCGCCGGCTGCCCGCCACCGTGCCCAATGTCATCGCGGCGCAGGAAGTACCCGCGGGGGTCCTCATCGGCGTCTGGCTCGTGCAGGAAGTGCCCGGGCCGACGACGCTCATCGGCGGCCTCATCGCGCTTGCCGGCGTGATCGCGGTTATCTCGGGCACGCCCGCCGCCCGGAGCCGCTCGGCCTCGTCGACGCGCGAGTGATCCCCGCGCCCGCGTCGGAGTGAGGCCATCTCCGGCCCCAGAGCGCCGGTGGATGGAACGAGGCGTTCTTCAGCCACCCGCCGCGAGCACCGGGAGCACGGCGAGGATGACCGCGACGAGACTCGCCAAGATCAGGACACTGCACCAAGCCGCGGGCCACGCATAGTCGCGCCAGAACCGCGACCGACCGAGCGACAACCCGCTCCACGCGGCTGCAATTGGGAAGAGCCACAAGAAGCTCGTCGCCGCTCCGTCGACTAGCGGCAGCCACTGGGCGAGCACCTCGCCAGCGAGATCGCGTCCCCGCGCCGTCCAGTAGGTGCGCAGCGCCAGGTCATTCCCATAGCCCGTCGCCACCCCGGCGATCACGATCTCCCCCTCGGGGATCGCATCGTCGTGGGTAATTCCCAGGAATACATAGGGCTCCGGCCCGCTCAACACCCCGACGGCCAGGGTGTAGAGCTTGCCGCCGCTATCGGGTATCGGCGCGAAATCGAAATCCACGGTCGCGTTGCTGAAGCGCGCCCCGCGCACTTCCGCGCGGCTCTCTCGCACCGGACCTGGCGACGACCCGTCGGCGGGGGTCAAGCGGGCGAAGATGTCTGCGGACGCGGTTTCCGGGTCCCCGCTGCCGTCCACATAGGCCCATACGGTGATGCGGTGCCAACGGTCATGGGTTGCGCGGATCCGCTGCTCGACCAGCGAGATGGGACCCGCATAGGTCCACGGGACATCGGGGGGCCGACGCGAGTCCTCACGGTTGAATTCCGCCAGCAGTACGAATGCGCCGGCCGCCAGCAGCGCCGCCGTCGCCACCAGCGTGGCCCAGCGGCCGCCGCGACCTCCCATTGACATCTCACGGGAACGGCGAGCCGGCTCCGCCCTCGCTGCCAACAGTTCGACAAGGACCACGACCAAGGTGGCGCCTGCCATGAGTTCCGAACCCTCCTCGAGGAAGTGCTTCCCGACAGGGCTCATGTACTGGGTTCCTGCAAAGACATCGCGGAGAACTGCGCCCAGCCCAACCGTTACCGCGACTCCGGTGAGCAGCGCCAGCGCCGGGTGACGGCGCAGCGTCGGGTATGCGCCCCAACTCGCTGTCGCCGCCAGGAGGGCAACGAGCGGTGCGACCATGGGCAGCCAGCGGTCCCTTGGCGGCACGTCGGAGAGGTTCATCGACGCCTGGAGCGCCTGGTGGTATCCGAGCCTGTCTTTGAGCTGAGTCAGTTCCTCGGCGGCGACCAGCGCCGCCAGCAGCGCGACGCTAAGCCAGCCAAGCGCTCCCAGCCACTTTGGACCCCTGACGGGAGTCGCCGAACGGAACAGTTGCGCCCCGGCCAGGACGGCAACAGCGCCCCAAATGATCGCCGCATATAGATTCGCGGCCGTTTGCTCCCTATTGAGGATCACCTCTTGGCTCGCCGGCGAGTCGCCCCACTCGGCCAGAGCCGACACCACGGCGAGAATCACGTTCAGGGCCAAGAACACCGCGAGTAGTCGCGCGCGGATCTGCCGGGACCGTGTCGCCGATGCAACGGCGCGCAGAGCCGCCTTGCCCACGGCTAGCAGAGCAATCGATCCATCGCGCGGCGGAGCGGGGACAGCGCCTGGGACTCACGATGGAGGCGCCGGCCTGCCAAGCCGGCCCACGGGCGACGCACCTAGGGCGCGAACCTCAGCGTCGCCACCGCCCCGGGTCCGTCGTCGCGCGCCGCGATGGCCACCGAGCCCTCCAGGTTGCGCTCCGACAGATTGCGCACGATGGACAGGCCCAGCCCGAGATCGGATTCGAGATCGAAGCCCGACGGCAATCCGCGGCCGTTATCGGCCACCGTCACGATCAGCGTCGGGCCGTCGACCTCCGCCGTCACCTGAATCTGCCCGGACGAGCGCCCTTCCAATCCATGCTGAAGGGCGTTCCACAGCAACTCGTTGACGACCAGGGCGAAGACCGACGCCTTGTCCGAGGTGATCTGCGCCGGTTCGGCCTCGACCTGGATTTCCACCGAGCGACCGCTCACCGCAAGGTCGGCGCGCATCAGCGTCACCATGGCCTCGACGATCTCGCCCACCGACGCCAGCCCGATGTTCTGGCGGGACAGCAGGTCGTGCACCTGCGCCATGCCCGCGATGCGGCCGGCGCTGAGCTTCAACAGCTCCGCCGCCTCGTCCGTTTGCGCGCGCCGCGCCTGCATTTCCAGCAGCGACTTGATGGTCTGCATGTTGTTCTTCACGCGATGGTGGAGCTCTTGCAGCAGCAGCGATTGGCTCTCCAGGCTGCTGCGGGCCTCCTCGAACAGGCGCGCGTTTTCCATGGCGATCGCCGCGTGATTGCCGAAGGTGAACGCCAGGTCCACCTGCTCCTGGCTGATCTCGCCGGGCTGCAGGCTGTAGAGACTCACCGCCCCCAGCACGTCGTCGCCGGTGATGAGAGGCACCGAGAACATGGCGCGGTAGCCCTCCCGGCGCACGAGGTCGGGCGGCGCTTGCAGCAGGTCGCTGTTCATCGAGTCGGGCACCACCACCGGCGCGCGCGTCTGCACCGCCCGGCCCACCGCGCCCTCGCCCAGCGCCAGCCGGTGCTGCGCGTACTCCCGCCCCAGATTGAACGAGGTGATGATGCGGAGCTCGTCGTCCGTCACGCGCCAGATGGCCGCCTTCTCCATCCCCGTCAGCTCGGCGGCCTGGCGGGCGATCTGGGCCAGCACCGACTGGAGCTCCAGGTTGGACGCCAGCGTGCGCGCCAGGTTTTGCACCGACGTGAGCTGCTCGACCTTGCCATGCAGCGCGTCGTCGGTTTCGCCGTGCAGGCGCGCGTTCTCCACCGCGATGGCGATATGGCCCGCGGTGATCTCGGCGAAGCGAATCTCCTCCCGGGCGAAATCGCGAAACTCCGTGGATGTGACGTTGAGCACGCCGATCAGCCGGTTGACGGTGAACAACACGATGGGCACGGCCAGAAAGCTGCGCAGCCGCTCTTCGCCCAAGCCGGGCACGTATTTGAAACGCGGGTCCGACCACACGTCGCGCACCGGCACCGGACGGCCGATCTTGGCGGCCTCGCCCACGATGCCCTCGCCGATGCTCAGCGTGAGCTGACCCACCGCCTCGGGGTTGAACGAGCGCGTGCCCCGCAGGATCAAGCGATCGATGGCCGGGTCGTAGAGATAGATCGTGACCTCTGGCGCGTCCAGCACTTCGCCCACCGACTCGACGGTCAGTCGCAGCACCTCTTCCAGCTCGAGTGACGAATTGATGGCCGCATTGATGCGGTCCAGGCCCTCGATGGTCTCGGTGAGTTGCCGCTCGCGCTTGGTGGGACTCGAGCTGAGGGCCACCACGGAGCTGTGGCCCTGCAGGAGGGCTTCGACGACCAGCGCCTGCAGCTCCTCCAGGCGCTCGGCGGCGTGCAGCCGCTGCGAGGCGTCCAGACGGGCCAGGTAGTCGGTCGCGGCGTGCCCCAGCCGTCGAATCGCGGTCGCGGCCAGCACCGCCGCCGAGCCTTCGTGACTCGCGGCTTCCGCCCCTGCGGCGTTCAGGTGCTGGCGGAACTCCAGGGAGACGCCCAGGTGCAGCGCCAGGCGCGCCAGCTCGTGGGGCGGCGCGGTGACGCGTCCGCCTTCGCGGTCGGCAAGCCACAGGGCCAAGCTCTTGGCGTCAACCATGTCGGCGCCATTATCGACGGGCAGCGGCCTCATGTCCGGTCGGTTGGGGCCGCGGGCGCTCGGCTCGTCAGTTGCCGGCGGCGCCGGCCTCGTCGCGCTGGTCTGGCGTGGGAACCATCGTGAAGGGGGACTTGGCCGTCGCGCCTCGCCCCGTCCGACGTCGGGCGCGGCGACGCGGCATCGACGATTGCGCGGCCGACGCCGGCCGGCATCCCGTGGCGATCAGCGTGATGCGCACGCCCTGGGACAGGCGCGGGTCGATCACCGAGCCGAAGATGATGTTGGCGTCGTCGGCCACCACGTCGGCCACCGCCTGCGCGGCCGTATTCAACTCCACCAGCGTGACATCCTCCGACGCGGTCACGTTGAGCAGCACGCCCCGCGCGTCCTCGATGCTGGTTTCGAGCAGCGGGCTGTGCATGGCCTCGTTGACGGCCGTGACCGCCCGGTCCTCGCCGGAGGCTTCGCCCACCCCCATCAGCGCCGGGCCGGCGTTGGACATCACCGCGCGCACGTCCGCGAAGTCCACGTTGACGATTCCGGTCGTGAGGATCAGGTCGGTGATGCCCTGTACGCCGCGTTGCAGCATCTCGTCGGCCATCACGAACGCGTCGCCAATGCCCATGCGCGGATCGGACATCTTCAGCAGCCGGTCGTTGTGGACCACGATCAACGCGTCCACCTGCTCGCCCAGGGCTTGAATCCCGCCCGCGGCGATCTGGTTCCGCCGCGTGCCCTCGAAGGTGAACGGGCTCGTCACCACGCCCACCGTCAGCGCGCCCTGCTCGGAGGCGATTTCGGCGATGGCCGGCGCGGCGCCGGTGCCCGTGCCGCCGCCCATGCCCGCTGCAATGAACACCATGTCGGCGCCTTCGGTGGCTTCGGCCAGGGCGCCGGCGCTCTCGCTGGCCGCCTTCTCGCCGCGCCGCGGGTCGCCGCCCGCGCCGAGTTGCCCGGTGGTGTGCGTCCCGATCTGCACGACCTCCGAGGCGCGCGAGCCGCGCAGCGCCTGGGCGTCGGTATTCACCGCCACAAACTCCACGCCGTTGAGCCCGGCGTCGACCATGCGGTCCACGGCGTTCACCCCGGCGCCGCCAACGCCAATCACGCGAATTTGAGTGAATCCGGTCGCCCGCCCCGGCAGCGGGGCGTCGCGCGCCAGGATGCGCGGCACCAGCCCCGGCGGCCGGTTGTTGGCCTCCATGCGCGCGGGATCGAATCCGCCGTGATCGCTAGGCGGCACGGGTGAGCACTTCCTCGGCCAGGGCCTCGTAGGCGTCAACCGCCCGCCGCACGCCGCGGCCGCGCGCGCCGGGCGCAAAGATCGACAGCCCGGAGCTCGACGCTTCCAGAATCTTGCTGTTGGTGGGGATTCTCGCGGCGAACATCTCCGCCTCCCACTGCTCCTGCAAGTATCCGGCCACGTGCTTTTCCTCGCGCAGGCGTCGGTCGAACTTGTTGAGCACGATCCCCAGCACGCGCAGGTTCGGATTGACGATGGTCACCTCTTCGATGCTCTCCGTGAGCATCTGCAGGCCGCGCAGGGAGAAGAAGCGCGCCTCCGTGGGAATGATGACCCACTGCGCGGCGACCAGCGCGTTGAGCGTCAGCACGCCCAGCGACGGCGGCGTGTCCACGAGCACGTAGTCGTAGTCGTTGTCGATGCGCATCACGTGCTCGCGCAGGCGCATTTCGCGGCCCAGCTTGGTCTGAAGCTCGCTCTCCACCGCCGCCAGTTCCGGCGTGCCCGGCACCAGGTCGATGGCGACGTCCGTGGAGTCCTGCACGCGGTAGCGCGGCAGCTCGGCGTCGCGATGCAGCAGGGAATCCGCCAGCGAGGGCGACACCGCCTTGTCGAGGCCGAACGAGGACGTGAGGTTGCTCTGCGGGTCCGTGTCGATGACCAATACGCGCAAGCCGTGGCGGGCCAACGTGACGGCAAGGTTGGCGGTGGTCGTGGTCTTGCCGACGCCGCCCTTCTGATTGGCAACGGCGATGGTGACAGCCATAGGCGTCTCCGAGCGCTGCCGCCCACGGGCCCCCACGGCAGGCAAACGCCCGCAGCGATGGTAGGCGTCGCCCGCAATTGAGTCAACATAATTGTCAACGGGGAATCGGCTCACGGTAAGTCCGTCATTCCCGCGAAGGCGGGAATCCAGGCCGGTCGAATTTGAAGGCGCGCCGAATGCTTGGCGTCGGGCGGGTCGGAGACCCGCCCCTGCCGGACTCTCGGACGGTCTCCGTAGGCGGGGATCGGCAAACAAACCCGGTCATTCACCGTCGCCGCAGGGAACGATTGCCCCCCAAACGGCGTACTTGTCTATGCAATACCCCGCAGAGTGCGGGTCATGAGGGCGGCTTATGACCGATGAACAGGCTGTCCTGCGCTGTCAGGACGGCGATCGTGAGGCGTTTCACCACCTCGTGGAACGCTACCAAGACCTGCTCTATCGCACGGCCATGCTGATGACCGGAAGCCGGGCACTGGCCGAGGAGTTGGTCCAAGGGGCCTTGCGCTCGGCATGGCGGGGCATCCACGGCTTCCAGCATGGATGCCCGGTCAAACCCTGGCTGATGCGCTATCTCGCCCGTGAGGGCGTGTCGCAGCGCCGCCGTCGGCCATCGGCCGGCGTCGTCCCGTCCAGCCCCGGGCAGCCGGACGACTCGGACGAGGCGCAGCACGAGCGCCAGGACATGCGCCAGGCCTTGGCCGGCCTGGATGCGGACCAGCGGCACATCCTGGTGCTGCACTACTTCGCCGATCTCACCGTCCCCCAGCTGGCGAAAGCCCTCGACGCTGGCGAGGACTCCATCAACACCCGCCTCAGCCGCGCGCTCGGTCACCTGCGCGAGCGGCTCGAGGCGCAAGGTGCCCAGGAGGTCGCCAACGATGGCTCCTAACTACTCCACCGACGAATCCCTGGGCGACGCGCTGCGGGAGTATTTCGCGGCGGAAGCCCCCTCGCTCCGTGCGCCCTTGAACCTTTGGGACTCCTTGGAGGGTCGTCTCGAAGAGCCCCGGCGCATGCCGCGCCTTCGACGCAAAGTTCTAGCCGCCGCCTCGCGCTATTGGTTCCCCACGTTGGCCACCGGCGGAGCGGTCGCGGCGGGCGCCGTGCTGGCGGTCTGGGCCACATCGGCAAACCTGGGAGAACCCCAGGTCGTCGAGAAGTTCGTGACGCAAGAAGTCATCAAGGAGGTCCCAGTCGAGACCATCGTTACCAGAGAAGTGATCAAGCAGGTTCCGGTCGAGACCGTGGTGACCAAAGTAGTCGTGAAAGAGGTCCCGGTTGAGGCCGTGAGGATGGTCGAGGTCGAGAAGGTCGTAACCAAGGAAGTCATCAAGGAAGTCGCGGTCGAGAAAAGCGTCGTCCGAGAATCGTCGGCGGCGTACTCACGCGCCCCCACCGCGGCCCCACCGGCCCCGGCGACGACCCGACCGCCGGCCACGACCTTCCAGGACAACCGGCGGCAGCCCGTCGTCGCCACCGTTGATGACGCGGTGTCGACTTTCAGCCTGGACACCGATCGCACGTCATACCAGCTGGCGCTCAACTGGGCGCGGCAGGGCTACGACATCGAGCCGGACTCCGTGCGGGCCGAGGAGTGGATCAACGCCTTCAACTACCAATACGCCCAACCTGCTGATGCGTGGGGCTTCGCCATCACGAGCGACGTCGTGGCCCACCCGCTGGACGAGCGCAAGCATCTGGTGCGCCTCGGGTTCCAGGCGGCGGAGGTCCCGGACGACCGCCCGCTCAACGTGACGTTGGTGCTCGACGCCTCGGGCTCGATGCGCGACGGCAACCGGGTGGACATTGCCCGGGCGGCGGCGGAGACCATCCGCCAAAGCCTGCGCCCGCAGGATCGCGTGGCGGTGGTGCACTTCACCAGCGATGTGATTCACGACCTCACTGTGGAGCATCAAGCCCCGGATCACTCGGCGGTTTGGAACTCCATTCGGTCTCTCTCGCCGCGTGGCAGCACCAATGTGCAGGCGGGGCTCAATCTCGGGGTCCAACTGGCCGACCGGGCGCGGCGGGAACGGCCCAGCGCCTACAACTACGTCATCCTGATGTCGGACGGCGTGGCCAACGTGGACGCCACCAACCCCTTCGCGATCCTGGAGTCGGCCTATGACCGGAACGCGGGCAATCCGTTGCGGCTCATCACGGTCGGCGTGGGCATCAACAATTACAACGACGTGTTGTTGGAGCAACTGGCGCAGCACGGCAACGGGTGGTACCGCTACTTGGACGACACCGGCCAGGCGCAGGCCACCTTCAGCCGGGCGAACTGGCTGGCGCTGTCCACGCCCTTCGCCGACCAGACGCGGGCGCAGGTCACCTGGGATCCCGACGTGGTCAAATCCTGGCGCATCGTCGGCTATGAGAACCGGGTGACGTCGGACGCGAGCTTCGCGGAGGACCGCAAGGAGTTTGCGGAACTGCCATCGGGCGCGGCCACCACGGTGTTCTACGAGGTGGAGCTGCACGACGGCGTGCGCCGCGGCGAGGACCTGAAGCTTGGCCGGGTGGAGTTGCGCTGGGTGGTGCCGGAGACGGGCCAATCGCGCAGCCAGCAGGTCGAGGTGACGGGTCGGAGCAACCTGGGCTTCGGCAGCCATGAGGCCGACCCGCTGTTGCGGTTGGGCGGCATCGTGGCGCTGGCGGCGGACCGCTACAGCAGCCTGCCGCGGGGCGCGGATTACGGCGCCGCGGGCGTGTCTACCGACCTCGCCATCCTGCAAGAGGAGCTGAGGGCGCTGGCCGGGCAGCTGGGCGGCTTGGATGCCTACCGTGACTTCGGCTTCCTGCTGGAGCGCATGGCGGAGCGGGCCTACACCCAGGCTCCGCCGAGATCCCCCTCCGGCTACAGCCGCTAGTCCTCTCGGCGCCTGCCGGTCATCCCGACCGGCAGGCGCCGGGACAAGCGCTCAATTCGGAGCGGGCACTGCTTCTTTCGCCAGCCGTCCTTTGTGAGGTTTCTTTCACCGGCTATCCGCTGTGAGTTTCCTGGCCGGGCGGCGTGCGGGCGGCGGGCGCCCGCCCGGGAATTTGGTCACGGTGATGGAACGATTTCGCCCAAAGTGGCGTATTTCTCTATGCAACGCCCCGCGGAGCGCGGGATTGGAGGGCGGATCATGACGGATGCAACGCCTGTTCTGCACGATCGGGACGGCGATCGTGACGAGATCAACCACCAAGTAGGCCAGAGCCACGACGCGGGCGCCGGCCCGGTGGAAGGATCCCGGCCCGTCACGCGGCTACGGCGCAAGATCCTGGCCGCGACTTCCCGCTGCCGGATTGCCGCGGCGGTCACCGGCGCGGCCGTCGCGGTGGCGGTCCTCGCCGCAACGGCCTGCGGCGAAGCGGAAGTTGTCGAAAAGACCGTGACTCAGGAAGTAATCAAGGAGGTTCCGGTCGAGACTGTCGTCACCAAAGCCGTGCACAGGGAGGTTGCGGTCGAGAAGGTGGTAACGAAGGAGGTGGTGCGGGAGGCACCGGTCGAGCGAAGCATGACCCGGCCGTCAACGGCGTCGCGCGCCACGCCCGCGGCCGTTCGTGCGCCCACGGCCCGGCCGGCGGCCACAATCGTCCGGGACGCTCGGCGGCAGCCGGAAGTCGCCACGGCCGAAGATGCGGTCTCCACGTTCAGCCTGGACACCGACCGCACGTCGTACCAGCTGGCGCTCGCCTGGGCGCACCAGGGCTACGAAATCGATCCGGACTCGGTGCGGGCCGAGGAGTGGATCAACGCCTTCAACTATCAATACGCCCTGCCGTCGGACGACTGGGGCTTCGCCATCACGAGCGATCTCGTCACGCACCCGCTGGACGGGCGCAAGCACCTGGCCCGAATTGCCTTCCAGGCGGCGGAAGTGCCGGATGATCGCCCGCTCAACGTCACGCTGGTGCTCGACGCCTCGGCCTCGATGGCGAGCGGGAATCGCATTGACATCGCCCGCGCGGCCGCGGAGGCCATTCGCCGGAGCCTGCGCCCGCAGGACCGCGTGGCCGTCGTGCACTTCACCACGGACGTGATTCGCCAGTTCACCGTGGAGCACAGCGGGCCGGACAACTCCTCGGTGGAGTGGTCGATTTCGCGGCTGGCACCGACTGGCGGCACCAACGTGCAGGCGGGACTCAACCTCGGGGTTCAGCTGGCCGACGCGGCGCGGCGGGAACGGCCGGAGGCCTACAACTACGTCATCCTGATGTCGGACGGCGTGGCCAATGTGGATGCCACCAACCCGTTCGCGATCCTGGAGTCCGCCTACGACCGCAACGCCGGCAACCCGCTGCGGCTGATCACCATCGGCGTGGGAATCACCAACTACAACGACGAGTTGCTGGAGTTGCTGGCCCAGCATGGCAATGGCTGGTACCGCTACTTGGACGACCCCGATCAGGCGCGCAGGACCTTCAGCCGGGCGAACTGGCTGGCGCTGTCGACGCCCTTCGCCGACCAGACGCGGGCCCAGGTGACCTGGGATCCGGACGTAGTCCGGTCGTGGCGGATCGTGGGCTACGAGAACCGGGTCACGTCCGACGCGAGCTTCGCGGAGGACCGCAAGGAATTCGCGGAGTTGCCGTCGGGCGCGGCCACCACGGTCTTCTACGAGCTGGAGCTGCACGACCGCTATCGCGGGCGCGTGGCTGAAGACCTGAAGCTGGGCCGGGTGGAGCTGCGCTGGATCGTCCCGGACACGGGTCAATCGCGCAGCCAGCAGGTCGAGGTCACGGGTCGGAACGACCTCAGCTTCGACGGCAGCCGGGTCGATCCGCTGCTGCGGTTCGGTGGCATCGTGGCGTTGGCGGCGGACCGCTACAGCAGCCTGCCGCCCGGCACGGACTACGGCGCCGCGGATGTGGCGGATGAGCTGGACATTCTCCAGGGACAGCTGCGCGCGCTGCAACGCACGCTCGGCGACCTGGGCGCCTACCAGGACTTCAGCTTCCTGCTGGAGCGGATGGCGGAGCAGGCCTACGCCCAGGCTCCGGCCCCGGCCCGCTCTGGCTACAGCCGCTGACCTATCGGCGCCTGCCGGTCACCCCGACCGGCAGGCGCCGGGGCTGGCGGGGTCACGCGGGACTCGGACGGGCGCCCACAAGGGGCGCCCCTACGGTTTGAATCCGGCTGGGAAACCTACGGCAGCGGCGAATAGTCCGTCGGCTCGAGGAACCGGTTGTGGATCCGGGCCACAATCTGCCCATCGGCTTCCGTGTCGGCCCGGAGTTGCAGCCACTCGGGGTCGCTGATGAAGGCGCCCCATTTCCGCTCGCGGTCGGCCATGTCGGCAAAGCGCGTCAGATACACCAGCCGGTCGCTGCGGCCCACGACCTCGTGCCAGAACCCCACCACCTCCACGCCGTGCCGCTCGAAGAAGCCCAGCGTGTGTTCGCGAAACCGCGCCTCGATGACCGGCATCTTGCCGGGAAGAATCTCGTAGATGCGCAATTCATACAGCATGGTGGATTGACCTCGGACGGCGAGCGCGCGGGAGCGTAGCATGGGGGCCGCGGGGAGCGGGCGGTTTCGTCGGAGAGGCGCGGGGACATGTACGCCATCGTGATCGGCTGCGGACGCGCCGGCGCCGAGATTGCCGCGCGCATGGCGGCCGCCGGTGACTCGGTCGTCGTCATCGACCGCGACAGCCACGCGTTCCAGCGGCTGCCCGACGACTTTGCCGGCACGACGCTGGTGGGAACCGCCATCGATCTCGACGTCCTGGAGGCCGCCGGCGTGGCCCGCGCCGACGTGCTGGTGGCGGCCACCTACGGCGACAATTCCAATCTCACCGCGGTGCAACTGGCGCGCCTCAAATACGACGTGCCGCGCGTCATCGCCCGCGTCAAGGACCCCGTGCGCGCCCGCGTCTTCGCCGACCGCGGCATCGAGACCATCTGCTCCACGGACATCATTGCCAGCGCGATCATGGACCGGCTGGCCGGCTCCCCGGCGGTTTAGGCGTGTTCATCATCATCGCCGGCGGCGGCAAGGTGGGCGCCGCGCTGGCGCACGACCTGCCGCCCGGCGGGCACGAGATCGTGCTCCTCGAGAAAGACCGCCGCAAGGCGCAGGATCTGGAAGACGACCTTGGCGCCTCGGTCGTTCCCCAGGACGCCTCGGAGGGCCGGTGGCTCTCGACGGCGGGCGTGGCGCGGGCCGACCTCGTGATTGCCGTCACTGGCGACGACGAGGACAACCTTGTCATTTGTCAGCTCGCTCGCGCGCTCTCCAAGGGTCGGGCGCGCACCATCGCGCGTCTCAACAACCCCAAGAATCAGGACGCTTTTCGCCTTCTGGAGATCGAGGCCATCGTCAACGCCACCGACCTGGTCATGAGCATGATCGAGCGCGACCTGGGCGCGGCGTCCGTGGTGCACCTCATGCGCCTGCGCTCCGCCGGCCTCGAGCTCGTCGAGCTGACCGTGGCCAGTGAATCAGCCGCGGCCGGGGCGTCGGTCACCGACCTGCAGCTCGAGCAATTGGGCGCCCGCGTGGCCGTCGTGCTGCGCGGCGACGACGCGCTGTTCACGTTCACCGACCTCGTGCTCAGGTCCGGCGATACGGTGGTGGCGGTTGTGGATATCGCGAACGAGAGCGCCGTACGCTCCCGCTTCGACGCCGCCCACTTCTAGACCGTCCCGCCCCCAACCTCCAGGGCGTAACAGCCGACTACGCCGGAGCTTCTTCCTCCGGCGGCGCTTCCGCGGCCTCGCCTTCCTCGCCGGGCTCGATCTCCACCTCGTCGAGGTCGACCTCTTCTTCCTCGAGATCTTCGGCCTGCGCCCGCAGCACGTGCACCGAAATCACCGTTTCGGCGGCATCGCCCACCGGCGCGTACGCGCCGTCCGGCGCCCGTAGGTCGGCCACCACCACCTCGTCTCCCGGAGCTTCCAAGCCGGAGACATCGGCCACCAGCGTCGATGGGATCTCGGTGGGCAGCGCTTCGACCTCCAGCGTGGTTAGCGATTGAATCACCGTCACGCCCATGACCGCGGCGGCCGGCGCCGTCCCTTGCAGCTCGATTCCCACCTCCACCGTCACCGGCCTGGTGAGGTCGACGCGGCGGAACGTCGCGTGCAGCAGGCGGTCGGTGATGATGTCCAACTCGTAGTCGTCGAACAGCACCGCCTCGGTGGAGCCGTCGCATTCGAGGTCGAGCAGCCGGCCGTCGGCCCCATGCCGCACCAGGGTGGCCAGCTCGCGCTCATCCACTTGGACGGCGGTCGACGGCTGGTTCGGCGTAACGAGATTTGCCGGAATCACGCCCGAGCGCCGGAGGCGCTTGACGGCCCGGCCCCGCACGGTGCGGGAGGACGCCTGGAGGCGTGGACGTTCGGGCACTCGGAGTTCCTCTGGGGTGGGTTCGGCGACGACGCCGCAATTGGGAGACGCGGCGCCGGTGCCTCACGCACGAGCCGCGCGCACCACGAGTCTAGAAACGTCGACCCCTCGCGTCAACGCCGGGATCAGCCTCGCAAGGAGTGTTACCAAGTGAGAGCGTGGCGCCTCGGAAGACCGGGTATCGAAATCGGATTGCGAGGGTATGACTGCAGCGGCGGCCAAGGAGTATCTGGTGGCGGTGGCCACGCGCGACCGGGCGGCGTCCAAACGCCGCAAAGGGCATCTGCTGGATGAGGCTAAGCGCGCACCAGGTTGCACCCGAGGTCCCTGATGCGGCAACTCGTGTGACAAACGCTGCGTTCTCAGCATTGCAGGTTCACATGTTTCTCCATACCATCGCCGCCGGTCGCCACCCTTCGACGCCGAGTCAATGGCGACGCGTTGCCCGGCCTCACCAGGAGATTTGTGAGCAACGAGAACCGGACTTCTCTAACCCATCGGCTGCTCAGGCGCCCGGGGCTCGTAACGCCCGGCGTCATCGATCAAACCTATGATCCCGCCAGCCATCTCCTCTATGGCTGGATCGCTGATTGGCTCAACGAAGACTTGGACGAGGCGTGGCTTCTAGATGCTGGATGCTGGAATGCGTCCTTCGGCGTGTATCTGCGGGCCCGCGGGGCCGATGTTCGATATGTGGGAGTCGATCTGAGCCAGCCGGCGCTTGGCTACGCCCGCGGGATCGACCCAAGCCTGCAGGTGCTTCGGGCGGACTTGGCGAATCCCATTCTGCCGTTCCCCTCGGCGACGTTTGACGGCGTGGCACTGATCCTGACCTACGAGCATCTGCCTCGCTTGACCGAGCCTGCGTTGATCCGTGCGGTGGCCGATGTCTTGAAGCCCGGCGGGTGGCTGTTTGTGATCACCGAGCTCAACAGCATCCTCAACCCGCTTGATCCGGCGTGGCCGTTCGGACACCGTCACTATTCGCCCGGCGACCTCGTGCCGGTGTTCCAGCGCGCGGGCCTGGACATTGAGGACATGCGCATCAACGGCGGCGTGTGGCACTGCCTGGAAGTCATCGCCTTCTATGTCGCCAAGCACATTTTTCGACGCCGGCTCCACCGACCGGCCTGGTTGCGCGCGCTTACCACCCGCGAATACGAACCGGCGCCACGTTGGCTGGGATCGCGCCTGTGCTTCAAGTGTCGCCGGCCAGCTGGCTGAGCCAAGGTCCGCGGTGACGCCGTTTCGCGGCGCCAGCATGCATCCGTTGGCTAGCGCACCGTAAACGTCACCGGGTCCGACGCCGTCTGGTTGCCGGCCCGATCCGTCGCGATCGCCCGCAGCGTGTACGTGCCCGGCTCCGCCGTCCAGCGGAGGCGATATGGGGCGCGCTGCACCTCGTCTATGGTCTCGCCGTTCATCTCGTAGGCCACCGCCGCCAATCCACCCGCGTCCTGCCACACCGCCCGCAGCTCGAGCACGCCGGCCGGACGCTCGTCGCCGTTGGCCAGGCCCGCCACCGCCACTGCCGGTGGAGAGTTGTCCACCACGAACCGCCGGAACACCAGGTCCTCGCGTCCATTCGACGCGCGCACCGCCAGTCGCAGCGTGTAGGGACCGTCGGGGAGTTGACTGGTGTCGATCGCCCGCAGCGGCCCTTCCGTCACGGGGCTCCCGCCAACCGTGCCAATGCGAATCCAGCTCCCCGGGGCCGGTCCCGCGCCATAGCGCAGCTCGAAGTCCCTGAATAGGGGTCCGGCCGCCGTCCCCTGGACATCCAGCACGCTGCGCACACGCTCGGAAGGCGCGGGACTGATGATGGCCGCCTGCCCTGACGCGCCGGAGGACGGCGCCGCCGCTTCCACGAAGGCTTCGGGCGGCAGTCGCAGCGGCGATTCCTCCGACAGCGTTCGCTGCCACTCCTCGGCTTCGGTGGGCAGCACCACGAACACCTGCTCCTCCACGTCGTCCCGTGGCGTATCCGGCGTGGCGAGCAGCCCCGTCGGCACGTGAATCTCAAACGCCTGATGCACCATGTCCCGCTGTGCCGGCACCGTGCCGGTGAGGAAAAACTCCTCGCGGGTCTCGGGTGTGAACGGCGATGGCAACAGGCCGGACAGCGCGTCGATCTCCTGCACCACCACCGTCGCCGGCTGCGGCCATGCCAGCGCCGGCTGGCCCTGAAGCGCCGCCGTCATGAACCGCTGCCAAATCGGCGCGGCCCCGCGCACGCCTGTCACCTCGTCCATCGGCGTCCCGTCGGCATTGCCCACCCACACCCCCGTCACCAGCTGGGGCGTGTAGCCAACCGTCAGCGCGTCGCGCGTGTCCTCCGTCGTGCCGGTCTTCGCTGCCGCCGCGCGTCCGGGCAGTTGGAGATTGCGCCGCGTGTTGCCGAATCCGAGCACCCGGGCGTTCTCGTCGCTGAGAATCGACGTCATCAAGAACGCCAGCCCGGGACTGATCACTTGCGTCGCCGCGATGCGGGTCGGCGCCTCCGCCACGTCCGCGAGCACTCGCGCGCTGCAGCCGTCGTCCCCCAGCTGCTCGACCACCCGGCCCTGGGCGTCCAGGATGCAGAGGATGCCCGTGGGCGCGACCGACCGCCCCTCGTTGGCGAAGACGCCGTAGGCGCTCGTCAGCTCGATCAACCGCACCTCGTTGGAGCCCAGCGCCAGCGCCGGGCCGATGCGCGACGGATCCGTCAGCGTCGTGATGCCCAGCCGCTCGGCCATGGCCACCGTGGGACTGAGACCGACGTTTGCATCGATCTGCGTCCGCACCGCCGGGATGTTGAGCGAGCTTCCCAGCGCCGTGCGCAGGCTCACCGGTCCGCTGAACCGCTCGCTGTAGTTCCTCGGCGCGTACGGCTCTTGCCCCGCGATCGGCACGATCGTTGGAATGTCCAGCAACATGGTCGCCGGGGTATATCCCCGCTGCAGGGCGCTGGCGTACATGACGGGCTTGAACGCCGATCCCGGCTGGCGCGGCGCCAGCGTCACGTTCACCTGGCCGTCGATCGTCGCGTCGTTGAAGTCCAGGCTGCCCACCATGGCCAGAACCTCGCCCGTGCCCGGCCGCAGCGCCACCAGCGCCGCGTTCGTCACCGTCTGGTCGGCCAGCGTGGCGACGTGTTCGCGCGCCGCCGCCTCGGCCTGCTGCTGCAGGTCCAGGTCCAGCGTGGTGACGATGCGCCAGCCCTGCCAGCTCACATCCGGCCCGTAGCGCGCCTGCACTTCGTCCAACACGTACTGGAAGAAGTGGGGCGCGCGCACCTCGGCTGCCTGCGGCGGCATGATCGTGATGACCTCGCGGCGCGCCGCTTCCACGCGCGCCGGCGACGCGAGACCGGACTCTTCGAGCCGGTCCAGCACCCGCAGCTGCTCCCGGCGCGCCGCTGCCGGGTCCACGTGGGGATTGTCCGTGGACGGCGACCGCAATAGCCCCGCCAGCAGTGCGGCCTCCGCCAGCGTCACGTCACGCAGCGGCTTCCCAAAATAGGTGCGGGCGGCCGCGGCCACCCCGTAGCTCAAGCTGCCGAAGTAGTTCTGATTGAGGTAGAGCCCCAGGATTTCGTCCTTCGAGAACTGCTCGCTGAGCTGCCACGCCAGCACGGCTTCCTTGACCTTGCGCTCCACCGTTTCCTCGGGCGTGAGCAGCACGTTCTTGACCAGTTGCTGCGTGATGGTGCTGGCCCCGGAGACGATTTCGCCGCCCGCGAAGTTCTGCCACAAGGCGCGCACGATGGCGCGCAGCTCGACCCCCGGGTTCTCGTAGAACGTGGCGTCTTCCGCCGCAATCACCGCCGCCTTCACATCGGCGGGGATCGCATCCGGCGGCACCAGCGTGCGCCGGCCCTGGCCCAACAGCTCGCCCAGTTGACGGCCGCGCCGGTCGACGATCGTGGTGGTTTGAAACAGGCCGGAGCCGACGTCCAGGATCTCCTCGACCTCGGGCACGTCCGTCAGCAGCGTGCTGGCGGCCGCCGCGGCGGCGCCCACTCCGCTGGCCGCAATCACCGCGAACACCAGCGTGCCAGCCAGGATTGCCGCGGCAGCCGCTCCCGTCAGCAACCACACCCAAGCCGCGACCGGGGCGCGCGAGCGCCGGGACCGAATCAGCGAACTCCGCGCAAGCCTTGCCCGCGCGTCTCGATTGACCTGGCGGCCGCCGGAGGGCCGCATCCGCGAGCTTCGCACCCGCACCAGCCTCACTCTCGAAGAACTCCATTCTAAGCGTGCGCGCTTCCCATTCCCGTTACGCCGCCCTTAAGCGGGCACTCGCTGCCGGCGGCAGTCGAAGGCAGCACCAGCGTCAATTGGGACCGCCTGAATGACCGTTGATCGGGCGGTCGCGCCGGAAATGCTGGCGGCGGTGCTGCGATGCGCGTCGACCCTGTCCTGCAACCGTTGCATCCTCGAGTACCCTCGTCACGCACGGTGCCGCTAGCGTCCGTTCGCGCCCTGCGGGGGAAGTGAGGCCATGGTGGGCGACATCAGCGTCGGACTCATCGGATTTGGCGGTTGGACGCGCAGCGCCTACCTCCCGGCGCTGCGCTTAGACGGTCGCGCCAGGGTGGCGGCGGTAGCGGCGCCCAGCGCCGCAACGCGTAACCGCGCCCTTGCGGAGCTCGGGCCGGAAATCGCCGTGTTTTCCTCGGCGCCTGAACTTCTCGCCGCCGCCGACCTGGATGCCGTCACCGTCGCCGTTCCCGACCAGGCGCACGAGCCGGTGCTGGCGGACGCGCTGGCCTCAGGCCTGCCGCTCCTGTTCGAACCGCCCGTGGCCTCCGACCGGCCCGGCGTGGAACGCATGCTGGACGCGCTCCGCGCCGCGCCCCAACTCGTGCACCCCGACCTGGAGCTTTCCTACCTGCCCGTCGTCGCGCGCCTGCGCCAGGCGCTGGACGCCGGCGTCATTGGTCAGCCGCGAACCGCGAACGTGCGGCTGCAAGCCGGGTGGGGCCATCCACCGCGGCACGAGTTGAGCGTGGTGCACATGCTGGCCGGCTGGTATCTGGACATGCTGGACCGCGCGCTCGGCCGCACGGCGCGCCGCGTGCTGGTGCTCAACGGCGACGACGAGCCGGGGCTGATGCAAACGCGCGCCGTCGCTCATCTGGACTACGGCGACGTGCTGGGCACGTTCCAAATCAACATCGGAGCGGTCGGGCCGCTGCGCATCGACCTGGAAGTGAATGGAACCGACGGCGACGTCGTCTGCGATCCGCTGGCGGGCGCCTGGCGCCTGCGCACCCGGGAGTTCCCCCACTGGCGCCTGTCGCGGCAGTCGGCCCTGGAACCGCCGGCCGGCTGGCCCGGCGTCCACGAGTGCCTGCGCGCCTTCCTCGACGCCGTCGAACAGGGAGCGACGAACACCGGCATGCGCGACGCAATCATTCGCCAGCACGAGGTCGGCCTGGCCGCCGATCGGTCCTGCGAAACGGGCAGGTGGGAAGACGTGCGGCCCGCCTAGCCTCAGCCTTCAATCATTCCGAGCGCAGCGAGGAATCTAAGGGGTCGGCCACGGTCACGCCGCCGCTCGGTGCCTCGGGCGCCCACCAGGGGCGCCCCTACGCCGAAGGCGCTGTATCTCCCACCAGCGCCTGCTCCAGCGCCGCCCGGTCGTCGGATGGCAAGTCCAGCTCCAACGCCAGCTCACGGGCCGCGGGTGACATCTTGCGCCAGGTCTTTTGCACGATGTCCGCGATCTTCTCGGCCGGATGCTGCGCCCGCAGGTCGGCGAACTGCGTCTCGAGGAAGACCAGGCAGAGCCCGTCCTCCAGCGTCTGCGCCTCTGGGTCGCGCGTGAGGTTGTGCTTGCGCACCAGCTGCTGGACGCGCGCAATCTCGTCGGCGTCGTAGCCGGCTTCCTGCAAGACGCGGCCGACCTCGGCCGCGTGCATGGCATGCAGCGCCGTGCGCCAGCGCAGATAGCCGCGCCGGCCGCTCGGATAGTCGTCGCGAGGGATGCTCCAGCGGCGGATATGGTGCGCGCGCGCCGCCAGCAGCAGCGCCTCGCCGGCGTCGGGGCGCAGGCGGCGGACCCAGTCCGTGAGCATCGCGGCGTGGGTGAGCTCCTTGGGCCGGGCCTCGCCGTTGACGATCAGCGTGTGCGGATCGTCGGCGTTGGCCGCGTCGATGCGCCGGATGGCGTCGTGAAAGCGCTGGGTGTCCACGGGCGAATTCTCGCACGGGCCGTCGCGCCGCGGCTCGGGTATCGTGCCGCACGATGAGCGATCGGTCGGCGGATGTCGTGATCTGCGGGGGCGGCGTGCTTGGCGCCGCCCTGGCCTACGAGCTCGCCGGACGCGGCGCGCGGCCGCTGCTGATCGAATCACGCGCCGTTGCGTCGGGCGCCAGCGGCAAGGCCGCCGGGCTGCTCTCGCCGGCGTCGGACGCGCGCGCCGCCGGACCGCTGGGACCGCTCTGGCGGGCCAGCTTGGCGCGGCATCACGCCCTGGTCCGCGAGCTGGAGTCCCACGGAGCGCCGGGCTACGGGTTCGAGGAAAGCCCGTCGCTGCTCATCACCGCCAACGCCGCCGAAGCCGAGACGTTGCGGCAGGCCGCCCCGTCCCAGTGGCTGGAGCCCGACGAGGTGCGTGCCCGCTGCGCCTGGATCGACGGTCCTATCGAGGGCGGCCTGCTGCGCGAAGCGAGCGCTGAGATCGAACCTGACGCGTTCACCCAGGCGCTGATCCACGCCGCTCGAGCCCGTGGCGCGGGAGTTGGGCATGGACGCGTGACCGGACTGAGCTTGAACGGCCGACGCGTTGCCGGGGTGCAGGTGAGCGGCGAGCTGATTCGCACCGACGCCGTTGTGCTGGCCATGGGGCCCTGGACCAGCGAGGCCGGGGCCTGGCTCGGGCTGCCCGTGCCCGTCACCCCGCTCAAGGGCCAAATCCTGCGGCTGCGCCTGCCGATCGCCGCGCCTGAAACCCGGTTCTCCGACACCGACGGCAACTACATGGCGCGCAAGGCCGACGGCCTAGTCTACGTCGGGACTACTGAAGAGTCGGTCGGATTCGACGAGACGCCAACCGACACGGCTCGGCGCCAGATTCTGCGCCAGGCCGGCCGCTTCGTCTCCGCGGTGTCGCGGGCCGAAGTCGTCAAGCAGACGGCGTGCCTGCGCCCGCTCTCACCCGACGGATTGCCGATCCTGGGCGCCGTCCCCGGACTTTCCGGCGGATACATCGCCACCGGCCACGGACGCGCGGGACTGCTGCTCGCCCCCGGCAGCGCGGCTGCCCTGGCCGCCCAGATCACCGGCGAGTCGCCCGCCATCGAACTGACGCCCTTCGACCCCGCCCGTTTCGCCTGATAACGCCTTCCCACGCGGCACGCAGCGCGGGCCACCGGGCGCGCATCCCGTTCGTGGTGAGCCTGTCGAACCATGAACGGGCCTTCGACAGGTTCAGAGCGCCCGGCTCGCAGCGGCTCGATGCCATGCGCACTCGCTCGGCTGGCGGAGGTGCATGGGAGTTGAACCCACCTAGGACGCTGACCAGCGCCCCACAACGGTTTTGAAGACCGCGAGAGCCACCCGGCCCCTTCCACCTCCACCGCCACGCTAGCAGGTTTGCCGCCCGCGGCCCTTACGCAAAGCGCCCTGGCGGCTAAGATCGGCACCGGAGGGAGGCTTATGGTCCGTGACGCAACCGTCACGCTGTCGCAGACGGCGTACGACGCCCTGATTGCGCGGAATGAGGAGCTTGAGGATCGGCTGGCCGCGATGGAAGCGGACGACGGGAGTCGAATTCCCCATGCGGTGGCCCTTGCCATCATGCGCGGCGACCGCCCGGTGGCTGTGTTTCGGAAACATCGTGGCCTCACACTACGGGCGCTTGCCGAAGAGACGGGGATTGCTGCGAGCTATCTGTCCGAAATCGAACGGGGGCGTAAGCCGGGCTCGGCGGCGGTGCTGACCCGTATCGCCGTCGCACTGGATACTAGGATCGACGTGTTGAAGACCGACATTGGGGAGGCTTTGTAGTGGCCGAGATTACGCGCCGCCGTCAGGGCGAGATGACCCAGGCGCTCTTTAGAATCCTGGCAGAGGCGCCTGGCGGCCTGGCGGCGCGGGAGGCCATTGAACGTGTGGAGAAAATCCTCGAACCCACACCGTTCGAAGACAGCGAGTACCCCAACCGTCCGGGCGTACGTCGTTTCCCGAAGATCATGCGGTTTACGACTATTGGACCGGTAAAGGCCAGATGGATGGTCAAGCGGCGGGGAATCTGGTCAATAACCGAGGAAGGGACTATTGCGCTCGAGCAGTTTCCAGATCCGGAGGCCCTTTTTCGTGAGGCGAATCGGTTATATGGCAAATGGCGTGCCGAGCAGCCTGACACCCCGGACCAGCCAGACGAGTCAGAGCCCAGTTCGGTGTCGATCCTTGATGAAGCCGAAGAGACGGCGTGGAAGGAAATCGAGGACTTCATCGCTGTGATGGACCCTTACGATTTCCAGGACCTTGTTGCAGGGCTTCTCAAAGCGATGAAGTATCACGTGCAATGGATCGCCTCCGCCGGGCCGGACCGGGGTGTAGATGTCGTGGCATCGGCTGATCCGTTAGGCGCGGCATCTTCACGACTGAAGATTCAGGTCAAGCGGCGCGCCAATCCGGTCGATGTTGACGGTTTGCGCGCGTTTCTGGCTGTGCTCGGCGATGCCGATATCGGCATTTTCGTGTCCTCCGGCGGATTCACAAAGAGCGCTGAACTGGAAGCTCGGACACAAGAACGCCGGCGAATCACGCTGATCGACTTGAACCGGCTCGCCGGCCTGTGGGTCGAGCACTATTCGAGGCTGGACGAAGAGGCGCGGCGACTGCTGCCGCTCCAGCCTGTCTACTTCCTCGCACCCGAGGTGTAAAGCGTTCGCGAAGGGGTTTCGTGCAACGACCGGCGCATCGCCTTGTGCCATAGCTTGGCGAATTCCGCTTTCGTGACCCAGCCCATGACCCCCGACCGCCCCAACATCCTCTGGTACTGCACCGACCAGCAGCGGTTCGACACAATCGGCGCGCTGGGCAATCCCCACGTTCGCACGCCGAACCTCGACCGCTTCGTGGCGCAGTCGGCGGCGTTCACGCACGCCTACTGCCAAAGCCCTATCTGCACGCCCAGCCGCGCCAGCTTCCTCACCGGCATGTATCCCAGCCGAATCCGCAACGCGCGCAACGGCAACGCGGTGGTGCCCTCGGAGACTGCCGAGCGTCTGGTCACCCGCGCGCTGGCCGACGCCGGCTACGACGGCGGTCTGGTCGGCAAGCTGCACCTGGCCGGCGCGGCCTCGGCCCAGGAGCCCCGCGTGGACGACGGCTACCGCGTGTTCGAGTACAGCCACGCCCCGCGCAACGACTGGCCGCTGGCGCAGCACGACTACGCCCGCTGGCTGCACGAGAAGGGCCACGACCCTGCGGAAGTGCTGCGCACCAGGGCCGGCTACGGCGGGCTCATGGCGCCTACGCCGGAGCGGGACAACGTTCCGCCAGAGCTCCACCAAACCACCTGGTGCACGGAGCGCGCCATCGCCTTCATCACCGGCGAGCGACCCAGCGATACGCCCTGGTTCCTCTCGGTCAATCCCTACGACCCGCACCCGCCCTACAACCCGCCCTGGGAGTACTACCGCCGCTACGACCCGTCGGCCCTGCCCGGCCCGCATTTCCGCCCGAGCGATCTCGAGACCCAGGGCCGCCTCACCCGCGCCGGCGTCGGCTTCCAGAGCGAGTCGCAGAATCCCGACGACTTCCGCGGACGCGAAGTCCAGGCGGCCTACTACGCCATGATCGAGCTGGTCGATGAGCAGTTCGGGCGGCTGCTCGACGCGCTGGAGTCAGCCGGCCAGGCCGAGCGCACGGTCGTCGTCTTCACCAGCGACCACGGCGAGTCGGCGGGCGATCACGGCCTGCTCCAAAAGGGCTGCCGCTTTTTCGACGGCCTCACGCGCGTGCCGCTGATCTGGCGCTGGCCGGAGCGCTTCGTCGCCGGGCTGCGCAGCGACGCGCTGGTGGAGCTCACCGACATCGCGCCCACCCTGCTGGAGATCGCCGGGCTGCCCGTGCCCGAGGAGACGCAGGGTCGCTCGCTGCTGCCGATCCTGTGCGGCGACGCTCCTGCGAACGACCATCGGGACTACGTGCGCTGCGAGTACCTCGACGCCGTGGACTTTCCCGGCCACACCCGCGCCACCATGTACCGCGACCGCCGCTGGAAGCTGAACGTCTACCACAACCACGGGCTGGGCGAGCTCTACGACATGCAGGCCGATCCACACGAGTTCGACAACCTGTGGGACAGCGCGGACCACCGCAACGTGCGCGACGAGTTGCTGCAGGCCAGCTTCAACGCCACCGTCATGGCGCTGGATCCGGGCCCGCGAAGGACCTCGGGCTTCTAGCTAGGGCCGCGGCGCCATCACGACCAGCAGCCGCGCCCGATCGCCGGTCTCGTTCGCCACCCCGTGGTCGGATCCTGCCGGCGCCCACACGGCGTTTCCAGGGCCGAAGGCCTTCCGCTCGCCGTCCACCTCGAACGTCGGCGCGCCCTCGATCACGTAATAGACCTTGTCGGACGCGGCGTGGGCGTGGACCCGCTGGTCCTGTCCCGGCTCCAGGCAATAGACGTCGCAGAACATCCGCTCCGACTCGAACAGGTTGTTCTTGGCCATCTTGGCGGCGGCAAAGTCGCTGTGGCGGTCAACGTGGTGCACGTGCATGGCGTCTCCCGATCGGCGGGGATTCGAGCCGCAGCGTAGCGCCGGCGGCGCTTGGCCGTCGGTTAGGCCGGCAGCTCCGGTCCGGCGGTCACCAGCGTGTAGGCCTCGGGATCGAGCAGCCGCGCCGCCGCCTGTTGCACGTCGTCCGCCGTCACCGCCTCCACGATGTCCGGATAGCGCATGAGGTAGTCGAGTCCCAGGCCGAAGTTTTCGATCGTCAGGAGCATGCCCGCAATGCCGCCGTTGCGCTCCAGCCGCAGCGGCAGCGAGCCGATCATGGCTTGCTTGGTGAGCCGCAGCTCCTCCTCGGTCGGCGGCTCGTCCATCAGGCACCGCGCTTCCGCCAGCCCGCTGGAGACGGCCTTGGGCACGTTCACCGGGTTGACGCCCGCGCGAATGGTCCACGGCATGCGGGCGTGGGCCGCCTCGGCGTGGCTGGTGGCGTGATAGGCCAGCCCCTGCGCATCGCGCACGTTGGCGCCAATGCGTCCGCCGAGCCCCAGTTGCCCCAGGATGTAGTTGCCCATCATGACCGGGAAGTACGCGGAGTCGAGCCGTCGCACGCCCGGCCAGCCGAGCGTGAACTCGGTTTGCGTCTTGCCTGCCAGGCTCAGGTCCTCGCGCACACCGCCGGCCGTGGTTGCGGCTGTGTCGAAGGTGCGAATGGCATCGCGCTGGCGCTCGGCGGCGCCCGTGCCGGGTCCGCGCCAGTCCTCGAAATAGCGCGCCGTAAGGTCGCGCACGGCGTCGGGGGTCACCGCGCCGACCACCGCCAGCACGATCGAGGCCGGATCAAACGCCTCGGCGTGGAAGTCTCGAACCGCGGTCGGGGTGAGGGCGCGCATGGTGTCCGCGTAGCCCTCGTCGGGACGGCCGTAGGGGTTGTCGCGGCCGAACAGCAGCTCGCGGAAGCGCCGGTCGGCCAGCGCGCCGGGGTTGTTCTCGACGTGCGCGATTCCGGTGAGCGCCTGGTCGCGCAGGCGCTCGACCTCTTCGTCCGGAAATGTGGAGTTTTGCAGGCCGTCCGCGGCCAGCCGCAGCAGCACGTCCAGGTCCTCGGCCAGGGCGCGGCCGCTGAAGCTGCCGTGCTCGATGCCCGCGCCGAAGTTGAGCGAGGCGCCCACGTCGTCGAGCTCGGCGCTGAACTCCATGAAGGACCGCGTGGCCGTGCCGCGGTTGAGTCCGTCGGCGGTCAATCCCGCAAGGCCGCAATCGTCCTCGGTTTCCAGGATGGCCCCCGCCGCATGCTGGGCGGCCACCGCCACCGACGGCGACGATGGGTTGGGGTAAACCAGCAGCACCATGCCGTTGGCCAGGGTGGACCTCGCCACCGTCTCGGGACCGAGCGCCGGACCGCGCGTCACGCCCGCGCCGGACCCTCGGGAATGAACCAGCCGGTGGTCCGCCGCTCCGGTCGCAAATAGGTCTGCGCCGCCCGCTGAACGTCCTGCGGCGAAACTTCCGTGAGGCGGTCGGTGAAGGTCTGCGCCGCGCGCCACGTGTGCGCGATATCCAGGAATCCCAGCCACATCGCCTGCGCCGTCACGCCCTCCAGGCCAATGGCCTGCTTGGCGCGCGCCTGGCGCACCGCTCGGGCGAGCTCGGCCTCTTTGGGCGGGGCATCGTGCAGATCCTGGATCGCTTCCTCCACCGCCTCGGCGATCGGCTCGCGGTCGCCGTTTGGCTTCAGCACCACGGTGATCCGGTGCAGGGTCGGGTCGATGTTGAAGCCGATGTCAGTGCCGACCGCGGCCGCCAGGCCCGAGGCCACGAAGCGCCGATAGAGCCGTGAGGTGCGCACGATCCCGCCGCCGCCGAACGGTCCGCTTTTCGGCCCGGAGAGCAGCGCGTCAAGCGCCAGCAGCGCTGGAAAGTCGGGATGCGCGAACTCCGGAATCCGGTGGCCTACGGTGAGAACCGGGAAGGGGCCGGGATGACGCACGTCCACCTCGCGCGGGCTCGTTTGCTCGGGCTCTCGCACGTCGAGCGGCGGCGGTAGGGGCCGGGCGGGAATGTGCCCAAACGCCGCTTCCATCCGCTCCAGCACGTCGGCCTCGACCATGTCGCCGGCGATGACCGCCAGGGCGTTGTTGGGCGCGTAGTAGGTCTGGTAGTACTCGTACAGCTCGTCGCGGGTCATCCGGTTCAGATCGGCCTTGCTGCCGATCACGCCGTGGCCGTAGGGATGGGTGGTGAAGGCGGCGGCCTCCAGCGCCTCGGCGAGCAGGAACATGGGCTCCGCCTCGTGCCCCTCGCGCTCCGAGATGATGACGGTGCGCTCACTCGCCACGTCGTCGGGATCGAAGACCGCATTGGCCATGCGGTCGGACTCGATCCGCAGCGGCAGGTCCAGGTGCTGCGACGGCACCGTCTCGAAATAGGCCGTCGTATCCTCCGTGGTGAACCCGTTCCACGTGCCGCCTACGCCGTTGACCAGACGGCCGATGTCGCCGGGGTTGAGCGTCTCGGTACGCTTGAACAGCATGTGCTCGACCCAGTGGGAGGCCCCGCTCATGCCCGGCGGCTCGTTGCGCGCGCCCACGCGATACCACATGACGAAACTGACCAGGGGAACGGCGTGACTCTCGCGCAGCAGGACCTGGAGTCCGTTGGAGAGGGTGTGCTCGGCGACGTCGTCCATGGGGTGCAATTACCGCCGACGGCGGGCCGACGGGATGCTAGCACAGCGGTCGGCGCCCCAGTCCGCGCCGGCCCATGACTCCGGACCAGTTCGAAGAGCACGTGCGCGAGGCCATCGCCGGAATTCCCGAGGGCTTGCGCGATCACCTGAAAAACGTCGAGGTCCTCATCGCCGACTGGCCCACGGAGGAGGAGCTGGAGAGCGCGGAGGTGCCGCCGGGCTATACGCTCTTCGGCCTCTACAGTGGCGTGCCGCTCACCGAGCGCACCTCCGGCTATCACATGGTGCTGCCGGACCGCATCACCATCTTTCAAGGCCCGCTCGAAGAGGCCTGCCGGAATCCCGACGACCTCCGCGAGGAGATCCGCTCCACCGTGATCCACGAGTTTGCCCACCACTTCGGCCTCAGCGATGACGATCTTCGACGGTGGGGGGTTGCCTGAATGGCCGCCGTGACGCTGCGCTGTCCGGCCTGCGCAATTGATATTCCGTGGGACGCCGCGCTGTTGGCATGCCCGCGCTGCGACGGGCTGCTTGACGCGGCCAAAGACTTGCCGAAGCTGACCCGTGACATTCAGCCGCTTATCGACCAGGGCGCGCCGGGCGTCTGGCGCTACCGGCCCGCGCTGGCGTTGCCCGGCGACGCGCCCCTCCTGACGATGGGCGAGGGACGCACGCCGGTGGTGGAACTTGCGACCTGGGGCGGCGGTCACGGGTTGAGCCAGTGCCGCGCGAAGCTCGAATTCATGGCCCCGACCGGGTCGTTCAAGGACCGCGGCGCGGCGCCGGTGATCGCTTCGCTCAAGGCCCAGGGCGTCGCCAAGATCGTCGAAGACTCGTCGGGCAACGCGGGCGCCGCCATGGCGGCCTACGCCGCGCGCGCCGGGCTGTCCGCCGACATCTACGTGCCCGCCGCGGCGCCCGCGGGCAAGCTGGCGCAGATCGCCCAGTACGGTGCCACGGTGCACCCCGTGGAAGGCACGCGCGAGGACGTAGGCGACGCGGCGGCCCTCGCCGCGCAGGCGCCCGGTGCGGCATACGCCTCGCACAGCCGCCATCCGGCATTCCTCGAAGGCACGAAGACATTTGTGCTTGAGTTGCTCGAGGACGGCGTGCGCGCCCTGCCGCAACACCTCGTGGTTCCGGTGGGCAACGGCGGGCTGATCCTCGGCGCGCACAAGGCGCTGACCGAACTGCGGCAAGCCGGATTGCATTTTCGGATGCCGCGCCTGCACATCGCCCAGGCGGCGGCCTGCCAGCCGCTGGTGCAGGCGTACAACACGGGCGCCGCCGAACCGGTTGCCGTCGAACGCCGGCCGACCATCGCCGGCGGCATCGACGTGGCCGTCCCCGCCCGCGGCGCAGCCGTACTCCAGGCCGCCCGCGACACCGGAGGCAGCGCCGTGGCGGTGGGCGAGGACGAGATCGCGGCGACCCGTTCCGCCCTGGCTCGCGACGAGGGCCTGTTCGTCGAGGCGACGTCAGCCGCCGCGTTCGCCGCCGCCGCGCAACTGCGCGCCAAGGACGCCATTGCCGCCGAAGACGCCGTGCTCATTGCCGCCACCGGCAGCGGCCTCAAGGACCCGCCGCCACAGCAGGCCTAAGCCGCCGTGTGCCGGTGCGGCCAAGTCTCGAGCATTAGCAGTTGTTGGCGTCTTGCTTGCGGAACCCGGTGTGTCATTCCGAGCGGAGCGAGGAATCTAAGACTCACGATCTCGGGTTCCGGGATGAAGCACTAAAGCCCCGGATCCGGATCCCCACTGAAGGCCGACGCTCGGGAATACCAAGGGCGGCCGTGTCACGAGCGGCTTGATTCGCCGCCTGCCCTGAGTTCACCGAGGGGACGAACGGGCCGGTTCCGGGAAGCGCCGAAGAGTCAGTAGGCCCGGCGCTTCGCCCGCGCCGCGCGCCGCGCCTCCTTGGCCTCCGGGCTGTGTGCGGCCTCGTGGGCCGCGATCAGGTCCTCGGGCGTCACCCGCGCCACGGCCTCGCCGATCACGTCCAGCGCCGCGTCGTCGGCGCGCCGAAACCGCACGCACGACTTGCCCATGTTCAGCTTCTTGCCCGCTTCCGCGTACGCCGCCACGAACCAGTCCGTCAGCTCCTGGCTGGCGTAGAGCCCGTGCAGATAGACCGAGATGTGCCGCTTCTGCGACGCCAGGGCCACCGAGCCCAGCGCCTGGCCGTTGTAAGTGTTGGGAAAGCGCTCCAGCGGGATCGCGTAGCCGATCATGCCGTACTGCATGGTCTCCTCGAACCCGTCGGGCAGGTTGGCCAGGATCGTCTCCCGCACCCGCGCCACGTCCGCCCGCCGATCGTCCGGCAGCTCGGCCAGGTATTGCTCAACCGTCGTCGCACTGCTTGAGACCATGGGCTCGTTTCCTCCGGGTCAGGCGAGCAATGCCACGACCATATGGGCTGGATAGCGTAGCGCCGGCGGCTTCGACACACGGGCCAGGTCCAGCGTCATCGCCCGGTTTGGCCGGCGCCAGTCTCACCGGTGTCCGGCGGACCGAGTGCGATACTACCTGGGTTCCGCTGTCATCCGCGGCAGCACCATGTATCGATTGATCCCGCCCCCTGGACCGCCCAGACCCCGCCCCGGATCGAGGATGCCGTGGCCCTGATGAGCGGCGGCGAGGCGCTGGTGGAGTCCCTCGTCCGCGAAGGCGTCGATGTCGTCTTTGGCATTCCCGGCATTCACATGTCCGGCATCATGGCCGCCCTGCGGGACGAGCCCCGCATCCGCCTGATCACCACTCGACACGAGCAGGCCTGCGCCCACATGGCCGATGGCTATGCCCGCGTCTCCGGCAAGCCGGGTGTCGTCCTCGTTGTGCCGGGCGCTGGGGTGTACAACGCCGCCAGCGGCCTGGCCACCGCCTACGCTCGGTCCTCGCCCGTCCTCGCCATTGCCGGCCAGATCCCGCGCGGTCAGATCGGCGGGGGCTCAGGCAGCTATCACGAAGTTCTCGACCAGGGGTCCATCGTCGAGCCCGTCACCAAGTGGCGGCGGCAGGCGCTCACGCCGCGGGAAATCCCGGACGCCGTTTCCGAAGCGTTCCGCCAGATGCGCACCGGCCGCCCCCGCCCCACGTTGATTGAGATTCCGCCCGAGGCAGGCGTTGAGCGCGACGATGTCGTGCTGCGCGATCCGGTGTCGATTCCGCGCCTCGTACCGAGCTCCGACCAGTTGCGCGAGGCCGCCCGCGTCATCGCGGAGTCTCGCCTGCCCCTCATCTACGCCGGCGGCGGCGTGGCCCTATCGGACGCCGAATCCGACCTCGTGGATTTCGTCGAGTCCACGAACATCCCCGTCATCACCTCCGCGGGCGGCAAGGGCGCCATTCCCGACCGCCACCCGCTCTCCTACGGCTCATGCTTCGCCCCTTGGGGCGAGCACGACGAGATGAACGAGCTCTTCGAGGTGATGCAGGCCGCCGACGTCGTCATCGGCATCGGCGCTCGCTTCTCGCTGGGGAATCCCGCCCGCGAGGACTCCACCCTCATCAACATCAACATCGATGACGCCGAAATCGCGAGCGTCCACGCCAACACGCTTCCCCTTCACGGCGACGCCAAGGCCACGATCGAATCCCTGCTTCCCCTCCTGCTCAAAGCCGGCGCCGCCGATCGGCCCTCGCCCATCGAGGCCGTCGCCGCTGCCCGCCGCCTGATCGCCTACGCCGACATCCGGCGCCAGGAGCCGCAGTACCCAATCCTCGAATCCATCCAACGCAGCATTCCCGAGGACGCCCACATCGTCTGGGACGTCACCCAGTTCGGCTACTACGCCCGCACCCACTATCAGGTCAATTGCCCCAAGACGTTCATCGACAGTGGCTACTCCTTTAACCTCGGATTCGGTGTCCCCACCGCCCTGGGGGCCAAGGTGGCGCACCCCGAGCGCCACGTCCTTTGCGTCAGCGGCGACGGCGGATTCCTGTTCAACGCGGTAGAGCTCGCCACCGCCGTGCAATACGGGATCAACGTCATCACCGTCGTCTTCCGCGACGACGCGTATGGCAACGTCGGGCGTGATCTCGATGAGCTATTTGGCGGGACCTACGAGACGGACTTGCACAATCCCGACCTCGTCGCGTTCACCGAATCCTTCGGTGCCGTTGGACTGCGCGCCGGCGATCCCACGGAGCTGGAAACCCTGCTCCCGCACGCCCTCGGATGTCAGGCCCCGGTGGTCATCGACATCCCCATTGGAAACATGCCGCTTCCCCGTGGCAAGTTCATGTCCGTGGCTGTGGCGCTCCCCTGGAATCGCCCCCAGGAAGGCCTGATTTCAGACTAAGCGACCGGCGCGGGTCTGCCGTCAACCGGGGACCGGGGCTAGCGCCGAGCGGTGGCAGCCTCGGGAAGCGGCAGCGGGTGGTGGTCCTCCTCGGGATACTGCTGGAAGAGTTGGCCCCACGGCCCGCGCAGCGCTTCGGTCACTCGCCGGCGACCGTGCACGTTCCACCAGTAGACATCGTGATAGGCACGGGACGCCGCGTAGGACCAGGGCGCGATGACCGTGCGCAGCAGCAGCCGCTCCAGGGGCTTCAGCGGTCCCCAATAGATGAGCTTCTGGCCCCGGCTGGCAAACGTCTCGCGGGCCGTGCGGGCCTTCCAGCTCACGGCATCGGGGTCCACGCCCACCACGTCGATCTCGCGCGCGTCGGCCGTGCCCAGCCCGGCTTCGTGCGCCAGCCGCAGGAACGGAATCTCGAACGGGTCCAGGCCCATCAACCGGGCGATGGTGGCGTCCACGGCGACCTGATCGGCGCCGGCCAGCATCAGGCCGCGCTCGTACACGTCCATGCAGCGCGGCCCGGGGCCTTCGCCGATGAACGTGCCGTCCACCACGGCGAAGACGCTGTGGTGAATCTCCTTCTGAATCGTCAGCAGGTCCACCAGCGTCTCGTGGATCGTGGCGTGGCAGAAGTGGCGCTTTTCGAAGAGCAGGCCGCCAAACGCATTCTTCATGGCCCCGGTGATGGTGGTGAACACGTGCGTCTTCATGGTCGGTAGGTGGATGATGTTCGTGCCGATCAGTCGCTCGGGAATGCGCACGCCTTCGGGATACACGTCGTGCAACGTGAGCATCCGGCCCTGCGGCTCATAGCGCACCCAGCGCTCGTCCTCGTAAAGGTGCACGTTGCGCACGCCATGCGCCGCCAGCACCGGGCGGTGCTTGTTCACGCGCTCGCCCACGCGGGCGCTCACCACCACGGTGCGGTTGTGCGCGCCGAAGAGCGTCTCCACGGGGAAACCGTCGGCCAGCAGCGTGCGCGTCACGCCGTCGAGCTGCCAAGGCGCGGTGGAGCAGGCCGGATACCAGTGGTGCCAGGAAATGTTGATCTTGAGCGCGGTTTCGGCCGCGGGGTCCAGGTGGTCGCGGTATCCGGCGCGGCGCATCGCGTCGGCGACGTCGTCGAGGACGGTTTCGGGCTGGGTACGAACCAGCGCGACGGTGCTCACGATGGGCTGCTACTCGCTGTAAGGGATGGGGTTGGGTACACGGTAGCGCAGGAAAACCTCGCCCTGGCATTGGGTCACGCTGACCAGGTCGAGCGATAGGACGTCCTCCGGGTCCAGCGCGCGCTCGCCTTCGACTGCCGTGCGCGGCCGCGGCTCGCCGATGATCGACGGCGTCACGGTGATGAAAAAGTCGTCCACCAGGCCGGCCCGCAGCATGTGCGCGTTGAGAATCGCGCCGCCCTCGCACACCATCCGCCGGACGCCTCGCTCGCTGGCCAGGTAGGCGGCGAGCGCCGGCAGATCGACCGCCGTGTCGCCCAGCCACACAATCTCCGCAACTTCGGCGAGCGCCGGGTCCACGACGGCGGCTTCGTGCGTCACCACGATTGGCCGCAGCGGGTAACGCCGGCGCCGGAACACTCGGTCCGCGGGATTGATCTGGGCGGAGTTGGTCACGATCACGAACAGCGGCGGCTCTTTGAGGCCGCGCTGCCGCCGCATGCGCTGGAGCTCATCGCTCCACAGGTACCGGTCCAGCCCCATGCCCAGCGTCCGCGCGCCGTGCAGCACGGCGTCGAAGTGGATTCGAAACCGGCGAAACGTGCGCTGGTCGGCCTCGCCGCCGATCGGCCAGTAGGCGTCGGTTGGGCCCTTGATGGCGCCGTCCAGCGTCATCACCATCTGGATCGCCGTGTACGGACGGCGGGTGCCGGCGGGCAGGTCGAGATCGTCGTAGATCCCGCCCAATTCCTCCGCCGCCACCTCAGATTTCGGCCGGCGCGCCGTCCGAGTAGCGCAACAGGTCGGGCGGCGCGGCCGGACCCGCGGACTCCAGCGCCCGGGCCGCGGCCTCGTCGAGCGCGATGCCCAGACCCGGCGACGTGGGCGGCAAGGCGTAGCCGTCCTTGATTTTCAGGTCGCTCTCGAACAGCGCCTCGACCTCCGGCGCGAAGGGCCAGATCACCTCCTGGATCGCCGCGTTGTGCAGCGCGAAATCCAGGTGCAGGCTCGCCATGGTGTTGACCGGGCTCTGGGGATTGTGCGGCGCCAGCTTGATCAGGTGCGCGTCGGCGGCCACGCCCATCTTCCAGACCTCGGTCAGCCCGCCCGCGTGAGCGATGTCCGGCTGCAGGTAGTCCACCAGCTCCTCGTCGATCACGGGCTGGGCGTCCCAGCGGTGCAGCAGCCGCTCGCCGGTGGCCAGCGGGACCCTCACCGTCCGCCGGATGCGTCGCAGCGGCGCCACGGCTTCGGGCCGGGTCGGCTCCTCCAGGAAGTAGGGATCGAACGGCTCGAGCCGCCGCGCCAGGTCGACGAACTCGTCGGGCCGCAGCCGCCCATGCGTCTCGATGAGTAAGTGAAACGCCTCGCCCACGAACTCGCGCGCGGCTTCGACGATTCGCTCCGCCCGGCGCAGGGCGGCGGGTACGTCCATGCCCCGCTCCTGCTCGTCGGCAGCCATCAGCGGCAGGAACTTGGCGGCGGTCCATCCCGCGTCGACCAGTGGACCGAAGGCGTCGGGGACCTCCTCGGGCGTGTTGGCGTGGCAGTGCGTATAGAGCGCCACGCGATCCCGCACCGGCCCTCCGAGCAGCCGGTGGATCGGCAGCCCCAGCGCCTGCCCGGCAATGTCCCACAGAGCCACGTCGATGCCGGCCAGCGCGCCCATCTGCACCGCGCCGCTGCGGCGTCGGTCGCTTAGAAACACTCGATGCCAGAGGTATTCGCGCCGCAGCGGGTCCTCGCCGACCACCAGCTCCGCAAAGTCCCGCAGCGCCTCGCGCACCGACCGCTCACGCCCCATCAGCGTCGCCTCGCCCAGACCGGTCAGCCCCGCATCCGTCCGCACCAGCACATACACATAGCTGCGCCCCGCCTGCGGAACGATGACGCTATCGACAGCCGTAATGCGCATGGTCACGAGGCGGCGCGGTCGAGTAGCAGGCAATCGCTCAACCGAGTCCCTCCATCACACAGCTTGGATGGAGATGGGATATTGGCCCAGTCTCTTGTCCATGGTCAGCAGCGTGATGTTCTCCACTTGGGCTTGCGCCATGAGGATCCGGTCGAAGGGGTCGTTGTGAATGAGTGGCAGGAGGCCGACCGCCAGCGCGTGTTCCGAGCGAATTGCAAGCTCGCTGTAGCCGTGTCGCCGCAGACCGTCGCGCAAGAGCCGCGGGTCCACACGAAGGCCGCTCCTACCGAGCGCGCGCTTGATGACGACCTCCCAGATGCTTGCCGTGCTGAACATCAACTCGGCGGCGGGATCGTCGAGGAGCTTCCGAGATTCCGGCGTCAACCGCGTCGGATCGCCCGCCGCCCACAGCAACACATGGGTATCTAGCAAGTACGTCACGCCACCGTCCCGAACATCTGCTCGATCTCGGGGCCGCCCATGCTGTCGAAGTCGTCGGGGACGTCGATTTGTCCGGCCATGAAACCCAGCCGGGCTGGCGCTGTTTCGTTCGGAACTTCAAGGCCAAACTCACGGCGCAGACGGTCATACACCTCTTGCGCCTCGGCACAGCCCCGCGCCACAGCCTCCTCCAACTGCTTCAAGTCCGCCCCGCCGTAGAGGAGGTCCACCGTATCGGCAATGAAATCCTCCACAAGAGGATCGCCGATGTCCTGCTGCACGGCCCACCGCCAAAACTTCGCCATGCGCTCATCGGCAGGGTGGGGATAGTCTTCTGGTTGCATGCCCGCAACCGCCCACGGCCTGCCCAAGCGGAAGAAGGGATTGATCGAATCCTTGTAGGGCCACATTTGCAGCCCCGCCATGAGGGCCGCGCAAATGAACGCCCCGTTGGACGTATAGCGGTTAGTCGGCGGCATCCCTTCATCTCCCTCACGACGCCTCCCACGCGCCCGAAAATACGACTCGACTTGGTGCTTGAGCCCGTAGCTCGAACGTTTCTGCGGGGCCGGTCCATCGAAATGACGCGCCCAGCCGCACCCCCGCAGTCGATAGCTCAGCGACACCCGCGCCTCGGCAAAGTACTCGAGCGTGTGGCGAATTCCCCCCTCGCAATCCCCGCCTGTCCGCAACTCATCCCGCGCGGCGTCCAATTCAATGGGGGTGTACTTCGAGAGTCCCAAGCCGTTCGCGTTGAGCAAGGGGTGCTCGTCGAGCACGCGCTCGCGTTCCGAATCGAAGAACCTTGGGTCCGAAAGCAGCCTGGCCGCCCGCAACCAGAGTCGCTGGCTCTTGGTCATGACAACCCCTAGGTGTTTGCGGAAATCCCGTGGGATTATACTTGACAGCTAGCCTTTAACGCGATCTCCCAGCGGTTTATCGGGCAAGGCCGGTGTCGCCGGCCGCGAGAACGTCGGCCTACCGCTTCTCGGTCAGCCGTCCGGACAGGTACTTGTGGATCACGCTGGACAGCAGCGTCTGGTAGGGAATCCCTTCTTCCCTGGCCCGCGCGTGCGCGAGGTTGAAGTCGCGCTCGGTGACTCGCAGGTTCACGCGCTTGGTCTTGTTGAACGTTTGGCGCGCCGCCTGACGCGCCGCGTGGATTTCGTCCTGAAGGTGAGGAACGGAGCGCAACTCGCCCCGCTCGAACTGATCGAGGATGTCCCGCTCTTCGGGGCTCAGCGCGTCGGTCACGATGGCCGCCTCCTCCGATAGTCTCGCGTAGCCTTTCGGCTGGGAATGATCGTCTTCAGAAAGCGAGTGCCGTCGTCCTGCAGCACATGCGGCACGAGGTAGACGTAGGCGTCGATGTCCACGACGTAGATCATCTGCCCCGGGTAGCGATCCTGGTTCGGGTGCTCCAGCACGTCCATCAAGTCCCCTTGCTCAATGGCGGCGACGACACTCTCGAATGAGACTCCCCGCTGCTCAATGAGCTGTCGATTCTTCTCCGTGCTCCAGTCGAAGCCGGCGCTCATGCTCCAATCATTGCACGATGTGTGCACTTTGGCAACACCAGGGCTGGCTCAGCCATTGACTCCCCCGCTGCGAAACCAGAGCGCCGCAGGTCGCGCTGACGGATATTTTCATTCTATTAGAAAAAATATTAGGTTACTCAATACTGCCCGTTCCCCTATGCTGAATAGCCCGTGAGCGACCCGCAACCAGCCCCTCCCAAGGCCCCGTCGGAACGTCGCCAGCGCGTGCTGGTGCTGGTGGCGGTCGTGGTCGGCACGATGTTCTCCGCGCTCGATCAGCTCATCGTCATCACGGCCATCCCGCGCGTGGTGGCCGACCTGGGCGGCCTGGCGGATTTTGCCTGGGTCTTCACGGCCTACACCCTGGTCTCGACGGTCAGCCTCCCGGTGTGGGGCAAGCTGTCGGACACCCACGGTCGGCGGCGGCTCTGGCTGACTGGCCTGGGGCTGTTCATGGCCGGCTCGGCCATCGCCGGCGCGAGCCAGGAAATGATCCAACTGATCGTTTCGCGCGGCCTGCAAGGCCTCGGGGCCGGCGCCCTGATGGCGCTGGGTCCGGCGCTGATCGGGGATCTCTTTCCGCCCTCCGAGCGGCCCAAGTGGCAGGGCGCCCTGATGGCGCTGTTCGGGGTGGTGGTGATCGCCGGACCCACGATCGGCGGCTGGATCACCGACACGCTGACCTGGCGCTGGGTCTTCTATGTGAACCTGCCGTTCGGCGGCCTCGCGGTGCTGGCCGCGTGGTTCGGGCTGCCGTCCGTGCGGCGAAGCGGGCGACGGTCGATCGACGTCGCCGGCGCGCTGGCGCTCGTCGGGGCCGTGGTTCCGCTGCTGCTCGCGTTTTCCTGGGCCGGTGGTCGCTACCCGTGGCTGTCGACGCCCATCGTCGGCTTGCTGCTGGGCGCCGCCGCCATGCTGGGCCTGCTGGTGGTCCTGGAGCGCCGGGCCCGCGACCCCATGATCAACCTGGGGTTTCTGACCAATCGCGTCTACGTGGTCGCCATCCTCACCACCTTCTTGGGCAGCGCCGGGATGATCGGCGCGGTGCTCTACATCCCGCTCTTCGCCCAGGCCGTTATCGGGACCAGCGCGACCGGCTCCGGGGCGGTGCTGGTGCCCATGCTGCTCGGCTTCATCGTCAGCGCGATCGCGTCGGGGCAGATCGTGTCTCGCACGGGTCGCTACAAGGCGCTGATCCTGGTGCTCTTCGCCGTCGGCATCGTGGGCGGGGTGCTGCTCGCGCGCATGGAGGCGTCCACCACCGAGCTCGAGCTCGTGCGCAACATGGTGGTCATGGGTCTGGGCATCGGCGGTCCATTCTCCGTGCTGGTCGTGGTGGCGCAGAACGCCTTTCCCGACCGCAACCTGGGCGAGGTGACGGCCGGATCGCGCTTTTTCCGGTCGATGGGTTCCACGATCGGCGCGCAGCTCATGGGGTCGCTGCTGAGCCTGTGGTTCGCCGCCAACCTGCGAGAGCGGCTGCCGGACCAGGTGCGCGAGGCGCTGGGCCCGGAGCGCCTGGCCGAGGTCAGCAATCCGGAGGCGCTGTTCGTGCCCGAAGCCACGGCATCGCTGCGGGAGTCGCTCGGAGCGGCGGCGCCCGCCGTGACCGACCTGCTGATGGAGGCTCTGCGCCTGGGTCTGGCCGATGCATTGCGCGGACTGTTCGTGGTCACGGCCAGCCTCATGCTCGTCGGCTTTGCCATCGCGATCTTCTTGCCGGAGATCCCGTTGCGCACGACGCGCGACGCCGATCTCCCCGCGGACACCGCCGACGCCGCTTGAGCGGCTCGCGACCGATAGCCGCCAAGATCGGACCGCCGGTTCTCTCGCGCGAGTCTCCCGCCGTTGTAGGGGCGACCCTCGTGGTCGCCCGTTCTACTAACGCTGCGATTCCCACGGCCGGCTCAGACGGTCTTCCCGGCAAGCTTCGCCCCGGCGGCGGCGAGGGCCTGGTCGAAGGTCATGATCTCTCGCACGCCACGCCGCCTGCAGCTCGCAAGATGGCAAAGGTCTCTGGCGCTCAGGGCGGGCAGCCGGTCATGGAGCTGGCGGGCGAGGATGATGTCCGCCTCTTCCAAGGGCCACACCTCAATGCCGGCCTTTTCCATGAGTTCCAACGCTGAGTCCAAGGTGTGCGGTCGTTTCATCCGCAGATAGACATGCATCAGCTCTTGGACGACCTCGGCCGAAGTAGATAGCCGCTTGCGGTTGCGCAGCGACTCGTCAAAGAACTGCTGGGCGGGAGATTGCAGCGGATGCGGCTTCCCGACCGCATATATGAAGACGCTGGTGTCGACGAAGATCACACGCTGGGCAAGCCGTCGGTCTTCGATTCGTGGAGTGTCTGGAGGTGCTCGTGCCAATCCGGTTCCACGCCGGGCCCTTCACGCGCCGCGCAGGTGTCGAAGAACCGCCGCAGGTCCTCCGACGACGCGAACCGGTCCGTGCGTTGCCGCGCCTCGAGCCGCTCACGCGCGGCGGCCCTGAGCCACGCGCTGAAGGTCAAGCCCTCCCGGCGGGCCTGGCGGACGAAGCGTTCGCGGTCCTCGTCCGGAATGATGAGCTGAACCCTCGCCACGGCGACAGCCCTTGTCTCCGCGCAACATGTGTATTGACCCTACACATCGAGGCGAACGGCGTCAACGTCCGTCGTGAACTCGTCGGGCGCCCACACCCGGGCTTGCTCGGACGCGACGTAGCCCTCGCAGGCCCGGGTCAGTCCTAGCCCCGCCCTGTCACCGCCACCAGCAGGATCGCCAGGGCGAAGGCCGCGAGCCCGATCGCCGTGGCCGCCGCCGTGCCGACGATGAGGGGCCGCAGCGAGCCGCGAGACTCCGACCCGACGCGCAGCCCCAGGTATCCGGCCAGCGCTACCACGACCGCAATCGTGGCCGCGCCGGCGGCGCGCTGGTTGTCGATGAGGAAGTAGACCGCCGCCACCACGGCCGCGAATGCCGCCGCGCAGACCACCGCAACGCGCACCCGGCGCGCTTGGAACCGCATCGGCGCAGCATAAGCGACCGCCGGCCGGTTGCCGGATGGCCGCGTACGTGCCAACGTTCCACCAGTTGACCTGCCGGGGGACGCTGCCGTGACCGGAGCTGACGCGCTCGTCGCCATCCTCAAAGCCGAAGGTATCCAGCAGGCGTTCTGCTACCCCACGACGCCCATTCTCGAAGCGCTGGCCCGCGGAGGCGTCCGCACGCTGCTGGCACGCCAGGAGCGCGTCGCCGGCAACATGGCCGACGGCGTGGCGCGCTCCACCAACGGACGCCAGCTGGGCGTCTTCACCGTGCAGCAATCCGCCGGCTCCGAAAACGCCTTCGCGCCGATTGCCCAATCGTTTACCGACGCATCGCCGTTGCTGTTCATTCCGGGCCATCCGGGCTTGCAAAAGGCCGGCATCCCGCCGGCGTTCGACGGCCTGCCGCATTACAGCGCGGTCACCAAGCTGGCGCTGCAGCCGACGTCGGCCGAGCAGATCCCGCAGCGCGCCCGTATGGCCATCGCGGCGTTGCGCTCGGGCCGGCCGGGCCCGGTGATGTTCGAGATGCCCACCGACGTCGCCGCGCAGGAATTCAGCGGCCCCATCACGCACACGCCGGTGCAACCGGTCCGAAGCGCCGCCGATCCGGGCGCCGTCGACGAGGCCGCGGAGCGCCTGCTGCGATCCGAGTCGCCGCTGATCTGGGCCGGTCAGGGCGTGCTCTACGCCGAGGCTTCCGCCGAGCTGCAAGCCGTCGCCGAACTCCTCGGGGCACCGGTCATGACCACCTTGCAGGGCAAGAGCGCCTTCAACGAGCGCCACGAGCTCTCGGCCGGCGTGGGCGCCTACGTCGAGACCGGCATGGTCACCCACTACCTGGAGCACAGCGACACCCTGCTGGGCGTGGGCACGAGCCTGAGCCTCAGCCCGTTCACGCCCAAGATTCCCGAGGGCAAGACGATCATTCACGCCACCAACGACCCCGCGGACCTGCACAAGGTCTACCCGGCGGACGTGGCCGTTTGTGCCGATGCCAGGCTGTTTCTGGCGCAACTGGCCGAGGCCTTGCGGTCCCGCGTCGGCGCCCCGCAGCAGGAGTTGCGGCGGAGCACGGCCGCCAATCTCGCCGAGCTACGCAGCGCCTGGCGGGCGGACTTCGCCGCCGAGTTCGGCGACGACAGCGACCCTGTCAACGGCTACCGCCTATTCGGCGAGCTATGGAGCTTGCTGGACCCCGACGCGTCGATGGTCACGCACGAGTCCGGCGCCACTCGCGACATCCAATGCGTGTTCTACGAGTCGACCGTGCCGCGCAGCTATCTCGGCTGGGGGCAATCCTCGCAGCTCGGCTTTTCGCTGGGTCTGGCCATGGGCGCCAAGCTGGCCAATCCCGACAAGCTCGTCGTGAACGTGATGGGCGACGGCGGCGCCGGCATGACCGGCATGGACTGGGAAACCGCCTCGCGCGAGAACATCCCTATCCTCAGCGTCATCAAGAACGACGCCATATTCAGCGGCTACGACCGCAACATCCCCACCGCCATCGAGAAGTTCGGCGTGTCCTCGCTCTTCGGCGACTACGCGGGCGTGGCGACGGCGCTGGGATGCCACGGCGAGAAGGTGAATACGGTGGCCGAGCTGCGGCCGGCGCTCCAGCGCGCCATCCGCGCCACGCAGGAGGGCCAGCCCGCGGTGGTGGACGTATCCACTGCCGAAACCCGGCGGCTCTCAATCCCGCCGCCCGAGCGCAAGACGACTTAGCGCGCCGGCGTTGGAAGCCGGGACCGACTAAGCCCGGGGACCGTGGTCAGATCGACGCCGGGGGCGCCGCGGTGCTCAGGTACCGTGCTGCCAGCGCTCGATGATGGCCTTGGCGGTGGCCGCCGATTCTGGCGTCGCGCCGGTCGTGAACGCCTCCGTAATTGCCTCCAGATACGGTGTCCGCTGCACGGGAGGGCACGGGGCATCGATGGTTTCCCGTTCCGGAAAACAGCTGCCGTGCAGGTTGCCGTATCTCATGTTGGCCAGTTGGGCGAAGCCTTTATGAAACGACTCCGAATCTAACTCCTGATATAACTCGACAAATAAACGCGGACCGAAATAGTAGTCGCAGCTCCCAATCACGTCACCTATGGCGTCACTAATACTATCGAATGCGCACGGCGGGATCTCTCCAGTCTGTAGATGTGGTGAACCCGACTCGGGTAGTGTATACAAGTCGCGATAACCAAGCCCGAATTCAACAACCGTGGCCGCTCCTTCATCCACCAAGCGATCGCCGGTCTGCCAGTAATAGTGCGCGATGATATGGGACAGTATTCTTCGTGTGTCAGTTGTTATACTCCAATTCCTAATGTACTGCAAGTCAATCTCGATAATATGTCCTAGGTTATCGCCTCTTCCCGATGCGGCGTCAGTCTTCAAAACCACATAGCCATGTGGAAAGGGGACGTCGACGAACTCGGCTACTTCTTGCAAGACGCTTTCCAGGATGTCCATGGCGCTAGGGTCTACGGTTTCGCTGAGATGATGGATGAAGAACAACTTAACAAAGCCGGAGGATGGAATATAGACAGTGCGCTTCTTGACGGCGAAGTCCTGCCTCCAGCCGTTGAGCAAGTGAGGGACGTCCCAGGGGGTGGCGCGGAAGTCGCGCAGGGTGGTACCGAGATATCCGTAGGCGAGCGCTTGTGCGTCGGTAATCCCGCCAGTCGAGAGAAACTCTTGGAGGGCCCTCTGCGTGTGCGAAAGTCCTCCGTAGGTGCCGGCAGGTCTGCCGGGACGTGCGGCAAATGCAATTTCTTTGGGCAGATCTTGAATGATATGGGTTTCGTAGCCCTCGAAGGTATCCAGGAATGGCATGTCGAGCATGAGGCTGAGGAGCTGGTTGACCTCCTCCGTCTCGCCGAAGTAGGTGGTGCCGGGATAGCGCGGATAGTTGAGCGTGAAATAGAGGAAATGGTCGACCAGCTGCAGCTCATCCCAGGTGACTCCGTCCCGCATCCAAGACTTTTGGAGGAGCTTCTGGAAGGCGTGTGGCCAATCGGCTTGGGGTGTATGGAGTAACACTCGCATGATCAGAGGTTCGGTTGCGCTGACGTGCTTGCGTGTCCAGGGGATGTCGGCGATGGCGAGGAGAATGCCCAGGGCGGCTTCGGTCTGAGGATTGGGTGGCTGGTGCACCCAGGCCGTCTGCCGTTCGAACACGAGACGCGAGAAAAGCTCGGGGGAGGTCGCATAGAGCCTGCGAAGCAGCGCAACGGATTCCCGATCGCCGGCGGCAATGCCGTCCGCGATCCAGGAGATGGACTGGATGGCAGGGTCTAGCGCGGGGTCTGGGGGATAGGCCGGGATCTTGGCGGCGTCCGGAATGACGACGTTGCTGAGCTGCTTCAGCTTGTCCGGCACGTTTTGGAGGTTCACCCGGCCCACCGTGATGCCGGCCGCCGGCACGTTCCAGACCACGAAGACCGTCCGCTGGGCCCGGAGCATTTGCACGCCTTGCGGGTTTCCTGAGACCTCCAACTCCGCATAGCGGATCGGCAGCCCGTAAAGGTTCAGCCAATCGGGCTCGCTGAGGAACCGTCGCTTGATTGCCGGATTCTGATCCAGGATGGCGAGATGGTTGCGCGTGATGGTGCCGAAATCGGCGCCGCGGTCCGCCTCCAGCACCTGGTGTGGCGGCACGAATGGAAGCTCCACCTCCGGGTAGCGGTTCGCCAGCGCGTCGAGGGTGTTGAAGTAGTTCATGCGTTGCTTGCTGGAGTCCCACTGCAGGATGACCTTCTGAAAGGCCTGGAGGGTGAATGGGCCATCCGTCCAGCGCTGGCTGATGGGAAAGCCGATGGCTTGGAGATCCCGGTCGCGGACGAAGTCCCACATCGGCACACCGTTGACGTTGGTAACGGCGAAACCGTCGTCCGGATCGGGCGTGTCGCCGCCGGTGATGGTGAAGAGACAGCCGTCGTCGAGCGCATCGCCCGCGCAATCGAGCGCGTGGACCGGCGCCGCCGCGGCGAGCACCACGGCGAGGACGATGAGGCCAACCGCCAGCTTTCGCACGCTTATCCCCAGGCGAGCCGCGCCCCGGCGAGATTTCGGTTGTTCTATATCGAAGCGTTGCGGCGTGTCAATCGGCGACCGGCGGAAGCCGACGGGCGCATGGCAATCTCGCCGGCGTACCGTGGTGCCACGCCCACCACGCCTCGGGACGCTCCAAGCCCCTAGCGGCCGTAGTACCACCGTTGAATCACGGCCCTGGCGTTGGCTGCGGCTTCGGGCGACACGCCGGTCGTAAACGCGTCGGTGAGCGCTGTTTCAAAGGGCGGTCGCTCCGGATACACGCAAGGAATGTCAAGAATTCTATCCTGCGCCCAGCAATAGCTATAGAGAGGAATCCAGCCATTCGTGTTGGCAATCATCCTGGCAAAGCCATTGCGAAACGACGCGGTATCCAATGATCGATATAGGTCGAGAAAGAAGCTTACGCCAAGATACTCATGACAGCTGGCATCGCCAAGGACGAATTGATTATTGACGGTATTGACCGGGCACTGGACGTTTTCTCCAGGGTCTTGAAATTCATTGAGGCCAGGATTCCAATGTGCGGGGCGGTAACCCATTCCCAACTCAACGACCGCAGCAATTCCCTCAGTCGCCCAATATGGCACTTCGTACCCATTGTGATAGGCGATAAAACGCCGGACCAGTTGTCGTCGTGCCTCTCGGATTTCAGAAGGGGATCCAGGGACAATATAGTCGCTGAAGCTCACATAGTGCCCGGGAAATGGCATCTGCGTGAACGCAACCAATTCATTCAAGACGCTCTCAATGGTACCCAGCGTATGGGAGATGGCCGTCGGACTGGCGACAATGTCCTGGCGATTGATGAGAACGATGCGTACGCGGCCGGATAGCGGCAGAAAGATGTCCTTTTCGATAACTGAAGACTCGCTCGCCCTGTGACTAACGGCTGCGGCGAATTCCTCGGGCTCCCCGTGGAAATCTCGAGGTCTAGGGAACAGCGCCTGACGATCCGTGATGCCGCCAGTGGCGGCGAAGCCGCGCAGCATCCGCATGACGAGATCCGGTCCATGAAGCCATTCGCTGGCTCCGGTGCGTGGATTTGTGCGGGTATAGCCGAAAAAGAGATTTTCGGTAATGGTAGTTTCATAGCCTTCGAAGCTGTCCAGATAAGGCATATCGAGCATGATGCTTAGAATGTTATCGAGTTCAGCGAGTTTGCCGTTGTATTGGGGGTTGTTTGCCTCGGCAAGCACGAGGGTTTGCCTGAGCGCGATTTCGGCAAATCTCAACTCACCCCAGGTGACGCCGTCGCGAATCCAGGGCTTATGCATTAGCTTGCGGAACGATGACGGCCATTGGTCTTCGGTAGCGTTGAGCAAGACACTGAGGAGGATTGGCTGGGCGGGGCCGATATGCTTCCGAGTCCAGGGGATTTCAGCGAATGCGCTGATCATGCGGAGGGCGCCTTGCCCTTGGGCGCCGGGTAGGCGCTGAAGCCAGTCGGGCTGCCGCGTGACCAGGAGCCTGGAGAGGAGCTCGTCGGAGGATGAGGCGAGCTTGCGGAGCAGCAGCAGGGTTTCCTGTTCGTGCGGGAAGACGCCGTCGGCAACCCATGGAAGGGCTCGGATGGCCGGATGCAGGCTGGGATCCGGGACGCGGGCGAGGGTCTTCGCGGTGTCTGGGATGACCACGTTGCTCAGCTGCTTCAACTTGTCGGGCACGTTTTGGAGATTCACGCGGCCGACGGTGATGCCGGCGGCGGGCACGTTCCAGACCACGAACACTGTCCGCTGGCTCCGCAGCAGTTGCACGCCCGCGGGGTCACCGTCGACCTCACGTTCCTCGTAGCGGATCGGCAGCCCGTAGAGGTTGAGCCAGTCGGGCTCGCTGAGGAACCGTTCCTTGATGGCCTCGTTCTCGTCGAGCAGCGCCAGGTGGTTGCGGATGATGGTGCCGAAGGTCGCCCCCTGGTCCTCCTCGAGCACTTGGTGCGGGGGCACAAACGGCAGCTCGACCGACGGATAGCGGTTCGCCAGCGCGTCGAGGGTGTTGTAGTAGTTCATGCGCTGCTTGATGGGGTCCCACTGGAGAATGACTTTTTGGAAGGCCTGCAGCGTGAACGGCCCCTCGGTCCAGCGCTGGCTAATCGGATAGCCGATGGCCTGGGCCTCGCGGTCGCGGACGAAGTCCCACATGGGCACGCTGTGGGCATTGGTGACGGCGTAGCCGTCGTCCGGATCGGTCGTGTCTCCCCCGGTGATCGTGAAGAAGCAACCGTCGTCGAGGTCGAATCCCTCGCAATCGAGGGCATAGGCCGGGGCGGCTACGGCGAAGACCACCGCAGCGACGACCAGGCCGACCGCTAGCTTCCGCACTCTGCCCCCCGACCACACGCCCGCCTTGGGGGCGAACCGGTTGTTCTATACCGGTATGCTGTGACGTGTCAAGCGGCGGGCGCAGGAACCGCGGGAGGCGGGGGCGCCGGGGCTGCCTTTAGCTAGAAGCCGTCCACCTCATCGCCGAACCACTTCGCGATCAGCACGTTCAGCGAGCCGTCGCCTTTCATGTCGGTGATGGCTTGGTCCAGCTTGTCCTTCAACTCGCCGTCGTCTTCTCGGACACCAATGCCGATACCGAGATCGAGCTTCACTTCCGGGCCGACGATGGCCAACATTCCCTCGTGCTCGGCCAGGCTCTTGTGGGCAACCTTCAGGTCCACCAGCGCCGCATCCGCCTCGCCGCTCAGCACGGCCGCAATGGCTTTGGGTACAAGCTCGTACTCGAGAAGGGTTGCGCCCGATTGCGACGCTAGGTAGTCGGCCTGGACCGTGGCCCCTTGTGCGGCCACCTTGCCATTGATCGCTTCGTCGCCGGCGCCGGCCGCGGCCAGATAGACCGATGCGCCGGGTGGGAGGTACGGCTGCGTGAAGTCAATAATCTCGTCTCGTTTCTGCGTGATGCTCATCCCGGCCACGATCGTGTCGTATTGGCCGGCCACGAGATTGGGAATGATGGTGTCCCACTCGTTGATGACCCAGGTGCACTCGAGATTGGCCCGCCGGCAAATCTCGTCACCCAGTTCCCGATCAAACCCGTCGATCTCACCAGCATCGTTGATGAAGTTGTACGGCGGATAGGCGCCCTCGATTCCCATCCGGATGGCCTCGGGCGCTTCAGAGCATGCTGAGGACACCGCGAGGAGGACCGCCGCTATGGCGCCCACGAATATGCCTCTAGCCATGTCTATCGTCCCAACGTGTTTGCATAGGCCCTCGGAGCTTGCCACAAGCCTTCCGCTCCGCCCGCCACCGGACATGGCCGGGAGGATCGTCAGCGTGTCCCCGCTCGCCAAGGTCGACGCCAGCCCGTCGAGCGTGGCGACGTCCCGCTCGTTGAGGAACAGATTCGTAGCTTCGAGCACGTTGCCGCTGGGCGGCGTCAACGATTCTCGCAGCGACGGATACACCGCGAAGAGCGCTTCAAGGGCCTCGTGCACCGCGCCCGCCTCGACGTCGACGCTGCGCGCCCCGGCGGTGTGGTGCCGCAGCACTTGCGGAATGCGGATAGTGACGGTGGGCATGAGGCGGCGGCGCGGCCTGGGGCTGCGGCGGGCCATTTTCCGCGATGGGGCTCGCCAATGGCAATGCCGCTCCCCGACTTTCGGCGGTCCAGGCTGGGGACCTACGATGGGGTAGCGGATTTGCCCAGAGAGAAACCCCATGCAACCCAAGGTCATCGATCCCGGCGATGTCGTCGCGGAGCACGTCTATCCCGACGCCCCGAGCAAGGTCATCAAGCGCAACCTGGTGACCCACCGGGACGACGCGCCGAACTTCGGCATGCGGCTCTTCGAGGTCGAGGCCGGCGGCGCGACCGATCATCACCAGCACCCCTGGGAGCACGAAGTATTCATCGTCAGCGGCAGCGGCCACCTGCTGACCGACGACGGGCTTAAGCCCTTCGCGCAAGGCCAGGCCGTCTTCGTGCCGCCCATGGCCATGCACCAGTTTCAGAACACCGGCGCCGCGCCGCTGCAGTTCATCTGCATGATCCCCAACAGCGGGGACTGTCAATAGACGGGACGGGCGGAGGCGCCCCCGAGGGAATTCGAATCCCTGTCGCCACCTTGAAAGGGTGGTGTCCTAGGCCTCTAGACGACGGGGGCCGTGGCGCAGGCGGATCACTCTAGCACCGAGGTCCGCTCCGCCAGCCGTAGATCAGTACGGGGCGACGCATTCGCCGGTTCTTGCAGGGGCGAGCCTTGTGCCCGCCCGAGACCGGCACAGCCTGAAGTGACCTGTCATTCTGGCGGCACGTCGCTGCCTTGAGCATCGCAAATGACCCCGCGACTCCCCAATGCTCCGTGCGGCGCACCATGACCGATTCGCTTCCAGACAGCCCGCAAGACCCGGCGCTTGAGCTGCGCTCGCGGCTCGAAGCCGTCGCCGACCCGGTGCGCGCGGCGGGCGAGGCCAGGTACCTGAAGCTGGAGCGGCGGCGGGTGATCGGCACGTCGATGCCCGGCGCCGAGCGCGTGATCACCGGCTTTGTCCAAGACTTCGGTCTTCCGTCGGACCTGCGCCTGCTCGAACGGCTCTTCGACGGATCGCTGGAAGAAGCCTGGTGCGCAATCTGGATGCTGGCGGCGCAGCCGGCATTCAGTGCCGACACCTGGCGACTCACCGAGGCCTGGAGCGGCGCCCCGGACACCTGGGCGCTGGCCGACCCCATCTCGCTGCTGCTGGTCGCGGGCCATCTCGACGCCGGCATCATCGACGAGGACCTATTGCGTGCCTGGGCCGCGCGCGAGTCGCCCTTCTGGTACCGGCGCGTCGCGTTGGTGTCCACGGTGTCGCTCAACGATGGCCTCGGCGGTCCCACGCAGCGGCGCCTCCGGCGGATCGGACGCGTGCCGCCCATCGGCGAGTCGCCGCGGCCGCGGCTGACGCTTGACCTGCTGGAAGCCAGCATCCACGACCGCCGACACTTCATCCGTCTGGGCATCGGCTGGGCGCTGCGACCGTTGTCCGCGGTGGACCCCGACGGCGCCGCGGCGTTCGTCCAGCGTCACCGCGACCGAATCACCAAAGCCATGCTGCGCAAGGCGCGCCTGGACGACGACGGGCGAGCAGTCCGGGCGGACCGACCCCATAAACTGCCGCGAGGAATTCCGAGAAGGTGAGTGAGGAGACGATGGGCCATTTCGCGGAGTTGGCCACCCGGACCAAAGCCCCGACGGTCCTTGCGCTGGTTGTGCTCTTGACGGCGACCGCGCTGGGATGGATGTGGGTATGGGGAGTCTTTTTCTTCTATTGGGCCGTCGTTGGCATCGTGGCGCAGCAGGCATTCGTGGTGCAGACGGTTCGACGCGACGAGAACCCTGTGCTGTTCTGGGTCATCAGCGTGTCGTGGCTGGCACTGTCCGGCTTGATGATTCTGAGCAGCGTCTTCTCGTGGGCCACGGGCTAGCCCGCGCCCATGGACCGTCGCCGCACCATGCCCGTCCTCCCGGTGGAGGCCTACACCTCCCAGGAGTGGTTTGACCGCGAGCGGGAGCGCATCTTTTCCCGCACTTGGGCCTACGCCGGCTTTGCCGAGGACATCAGCGAGCCGGGGCAATATCTTTCGGTGCAGGCCGGGCTCAACAACATCTTCATCGTCATGGGGCGGGACCGCCGGCTGCGCGCGTTTCACAATATTTGCCGTCACCGTGGCACGCAGTTGCTCCGCGCGGTGGGACAGACCCAGCGCGCCATCGTCTGCCCCTACCACGATTGGACGTACGACCTCGAGGGACAGCTCATCTCCGTGCCCAACCGCGAGCAGGAGTTCCCGAACCTGGACCTGAGTTGCATCGCGCTAAAGGCCGCTTCCGTGGACCTCTGGCGCGGAATGTTGTGGGTGCACCCCGAGGCGAGTGCCGGATCCATCATGCGTTGGTTCGGCGATGTCGAGTCCCACCTCGGCCCCCACAATGTGGACCAGTTGGTGGAGGACCCGAAAAGTCGCACCGAGCACACCATCGCGGCCAACTGGAAGATCGTGGTGGAAAACTACATCGACGGCTACCACCTGGCGCACCTGCATTCCGGCACCCTGGCGATGTATGACCATTCCCGCATCGAATCGGGGTTCGTGGGGCCGCACTTCGCCTTTTGGGAGCCGCTGGCGCCGGAGTACGCCAAACGCCTCGAGCAGAGTGCTCCGTATCCGCTGGTTGTCCCCACGGAGCAGGCTGGCGCGTGGGTGCCGATGCTGTTCCCCGGCATTGGCTTGGCCGAGACCGAGAGCTCCTGGTCCATTTTTCACGTCACGCCCCTCGCCCCCGACCGGACGCGCGTGGTGACCCGAACCAAAACAGCCGATGCTTCGATCTGGGCCTACATGCACCAGGCGGTTCGCTCGTACGGCTTCTGGGCTGGCCGGGTCCGGGGCAAGTTCGCTGGAGACGGCGACTCCGATGACCCCATGGCATCGGGCGACTTCATGGCCGAAGACGTGTACGCCTGCGAGCAACAGCAACGGTCGCTGCGAAGCCCCTACTTCGAGCATGGCCCCTCCTCGGTCCGTGGCGAGGCCGGCGTCCGGCGGCACCAGCAGCTGGTGCAGGAGTGGGTGGCGGGCGATGCGTGATGCGCGGCGAATTCCACCGCCTGCGCGTGCTCGCAACCCAGGCGGAGACGCCACAGGCCACCAGCATTGTCTTTCAGGTGCCGCCGGCCAGCAGCGGGACGTTCCGCTGGCGCGCCGGCCAGCACATCACCCTGCGTCTGCGAATTGACGGTGCCGAGGTCCGCCGCACCTACTCCATCTCCGAGACTCCGGCCGCCGGGGCCCCACTGCGCATAACCGTCAAGCGCGTGGCCGGCGGCCTTGTGTCCAACCACATCAACGACCATGTCGGCGCGGGCGACACGATGGAGGTGCTGCCGCCATTCGGCAGCTTCAGTCTGGACGCCGACCCGCAGGCGCGGCGCACGCACTATTTCTTTGGCGCTGGCAGCGGAATCACCCCGCTGTACGCGATGATCCGCTCCGTCCTCGCGGCCGAACCCTACTCCGTGGCCCGGCTCGCCTACGGCAACGCCAACGTCGACGCGATCATCTTTCGTGATGCCCTCGCCAGACTGGAAGCGAGCGGCGGCGGCCGGCTGACCGTTCGGCATGTCCTCTCCGCACCCTCCGATCAATCTGCCTTCAGCTACTGGCGGCACGGCCGAATCGACGCCGCCACCGTCGCTGCATTCATTGACGCCCATCCGCCCTACGCCCAGGACACTCGTTACTACGTCTGCGGGCCGGGTGGGATGAATGCCGCCGTGCGCGCGGCCCTGCGCGGGCTGGACGTGCCGGAAGTCCGCATCTTTAGCGAGAGTTTTGGCGCGGTGGCGCCGCCGGACGACTCGGTCGTCGGGGTGGCCGCCGAGGCGCGGGTGAGGCTGAATGGCCAGACGCTGACCGTCCCGGTCGCTGCCGGCCAAACGGTGCTGCATGCGGTGCGCGCGGCCGGTGGTCAGCCACCCTACTCCTGCGAGTCGGGCGTCTGTGGCGCCTGCCGTGCCTGGCTGCGAGATGGCGCCGCCCACCTGCGCGCGCGGATGGCCCTCACGGACGCCGAGGCGGACCGAGGCGTTGTCCTGACCTGCCAGGCCCTCCCGACGACCTCGCACCTGACCGTAGACTACGACTGAACGGGCCGCACGGCGCCGCCATTTGCCTCCACCGACCGCAGCCGCCCCAGCCTGAAGCTGGAGCGCCGCGTGTGATCGGCACATCAATGCCCGGTGCCGACCGCGTGCCCGCTGCGCAAGGGCGCTTGGACGACGACGGCAGGCGGACGGCGTGATCTCGCTCATCCTCGACACGGACATCGGCGACGACGTGGACGACGCCTTTGCGTTGGCCTTCGCCGCGCGGCACCCGGCAATCCGCCTCTGCGCCGTGACGACCGTGCTGGGCGACACGCGCTGGCGGGCGGCGCTGTCGCTGCGCCTGCTTGACGAGTTGGGCGTCGGCGATGTTCCAGTGGCCGCGGGCGAGCCGGACGGCGGCATCGAGGGCATTCCCCTGTCCGGCGATGTCGTGCTGCCCCAGGGCCGCGACGATCCTCGCCGCGATCCCCGGTCGGCCATCGATCTCATGGCCGACATGATCGCCACCGCGCCGGACCCCGTGTGGCTGGCAATCATCGGTCCCGCGACGAACGCCGCCGCCCTCCTGGCCGATCGCCCCGAGGCGCTCGATCGCCTGGCCGGGATCGTCATGATGGGCGGCCGGCACGATCCGAACAACCCGCGCGAGCACAACTTCGGCGCCGATCCCGCCGCTGCGGCCGCCGTGTGCAACAGCGGCCGGCGCGTGCGGGTGGGCGATTACCTCGTCACGTCCCAGGCGAAGCTCCGGCGGGACGACCTGGCCCGGGTGCGACGCGCGCCAGGCATTGGCGCCTCGCTGGGGCTCATGCTCGAAACCTACCTGGACCGGCGCAATCGCGATTGGACCAGCATGTACGACCCCGCGGTGCTCACGCTGGCATTGGGCGAGCAATTTCTGCGACTCGGTCTGACCTCCAGGCGCGCCGAGGTTGAGTCGGGCCAGGTTTGGTTTCGGGTCGCGAGTGAAGCAACCGAATTGCGCATCGCGGCATCGATCGGCGCCGCGGCCTTTCGCCGCGAACTGCTCGACGTCATCGGAAGTAACGGGTGAGACTGCCCCGGAACCCCGACCTGGCCCCCGACAGCCCGCAGTTTCGACTCATCGACTCAGCGCGCATGGTGCTGGAGCAGGACGCCACGATCGAGGTGGTGTGGGTCGGCGGAAGCATTGCCGAAGGCACGGCGGACCGCTGGTCGGACGTGGACCTTCGCCTCGCCGTCGAGGAAGCCGATCTTCCCGCGGTCGTCGACACCATTCCGGAAACGCTGCCGGCGATCCATCCGGTGCTGGGATGGTTCAGCCGGACCCTTCGCGGTGGACACCTCGTCGTCGTCACCTTCGAGGGCCCGCTGCGCGTGGACGTCGAGATCGCAACGCCGGCGGTCCTGCGCGGCCCGCGGCACGAGGCGGTGGCGCCGCTGATCGACCGGGACGGGCAGGTGGCGCGATTCGCCGACAAACCCTTCGCGCCGCCTCGACTCACGCCGGCGGAGTTGATCGAGCGTGAAGCGGCGCGGATTCCGTCCGAGGCGGGACGCCTGCGGCAGGCCATCCAAGCCCGCTCGATTCTGGCGGCGATGCAGGCCCAGGCCACGCTGCTGGAGTCCGCCCAGCGCCTGCTTCTGCTGCTGCGCGACCCGCGCGCCGCAGGCCTTGCCGGGCCCAAGCACGCGGCGGACGCGCTGACGGCCGCCGATGTCGAGCCGCTCCTGGCTCCCCTGGGCGATTGGAGCGCCGCCTGGCCCGAACCGGCGGCAGATTCCATCGACCCCACCCTCGATATCCTGCGTCCGCTCGCGGCGGAGATACGGAATCGCCACGGGGCAACTGTTCCCCTGCATCCAGTGCCGCCGGATCCGGAACGCGCTCCGGCTGGTTCGAGCTACTTCAGCCGCGGTGCACTCACGGCGGCCGGAGCCGTTGAGGCCGCCCACAACCTGCTGGTGCACGCCATGGTCGGCGCCAGCTACTACAACCGCGGCCTGTACACCGGGCTGCTCTGGGGCTATGCCATGGCGGCGCAACTCGCCGCCGACCTGGCCCGCGTGCGCCCGCGAACGCCGGAGCTCGCGGCCCGGCTCGCGCCCGCCGACGCGGCCGCGTTCGAGTCCGCCCTGCGGCCGCTGCGGCTCGGCGGCGTCGAGGCCGTCCGCCTTGTCGCGGCCAACGTGTCGGCGTTGTATTCGCGCTACCTCGAGCGCGCCTGCGCCGCGCTCGGCGTGGCCTACCAGCGGCGGCTCGACCGCGAGGTCAACGCCTATCTATTCCGCGAAGGTGTGTTCGCCTACGACGTAACCGCCGCCAACCTCTCGCCGTGAACCCGGCTGCTCACTCCAGCCGCCCGCTCGCGCCGCGTGCTCGCCGCCGCGCCCAACCCAGCGCGATGCACGCCCCCACCGCCGTCGTGCTGGCGAGCACGTTGAACAGGATGTCTCGCGCGTCAAATACGCGGTTGGGCAGAACCGCCTGAATGCCCTCGTCGAGCAGGCCCAACGACCCGGTCGCGAGAACGGCGACCAGGGGCGGCAGCGGAACCCGCCGACCCTGGCGCGCGCGCTCGGCCAGCGCTTCGTAAACGAAGACGCCCACCACGCCGTATTCCATTAGGTGGGTGCGCTCTTCCTGACCAGTCATCAGCCGCGCGACCATCAACAGGTAGGCCGCCGCGATGCCCAGCGCGACGGCGATCTCCACCCCGCCCGGACGCACTTGCAGCCCCTGCGTGACGATGGTCATCCCTACCAGAACCAGGCCGCAGGCCACGGCGGCCGGCAGCCACCCGCGCTCGTGCAGGACCTGGGCCAAAACCGGCGCCAGGCCCAGGGTGGCGTAGATCGCCACCAGGACGGCCAGCGTCCAGAGCCAAAGGCGCCGCTCCCGCCTCGAGGCGAAGAAGCTCATGTCTGGCACTGTAGCGGGAGCGGCCGCTGGTTCTTCCGCCGTCAGGCACAATGAGCGCCGCCGACTCTTATCCGAAGGCTGGCCCGTGAAGATCTCGCAGCGTGTTCAAGACTTGGCCGAATCGGGAACCATTGCCGTCAGCAACAAGGTTGCGGCGATGCGGGCCCAGGGGATCGACGTCGTGAGCCTGGGCGCCGGAGAGCCCGACTTCGACACGCCCGACCACATCAAGGCGGCCGCGGCGGCGGCCCTAGACGGCGGCGAGACCAAATACGCCAAGCCGGCCTCGGGCGTGCCCGAGCTCAAGCATGCCGTCGTCGCCAAGCTGAATCGCGAGAACGGCCTCACCTACTCCACCGACCAGGTCGTCGCCAGCGTCGGCGGCAAGGAAGCGCTCTACCTGGCCTTCGCCACCCTGCTCGACCCGGGCGACGAGGTCATCATCCCCGCGCCCTACTGGGTGTCCTACCCGGAGCAGGTCAAGCTGGCCGGCGGCGTGCCCGTGTTCGTCAACGCGGGCGCGGAGGCCGGATTCCGGATCACCCCCGACCAGCTGCGCGACGCGCTCACGCCGCGCACGCGCGTGCTCGTGTTCAACTCGCCCAGCAATCCCACCGGCGCCGCCTATTCGCCCGAGGAAACCGACGCGCTGGCGGCGGTGCTGGCCGACACCGACGTGGTCACCTTCAGCGACGAGATGTACGACCGCTTGCTGTTTGGCGGCCGAGAGTTCAAGAGCTTCGCCGCCACCTCGGCGCACGCCTACGATCACACCATCACCTTCAACGCGGGCTCGAAGTCCTACTCCATGACCGGCTGGCGCATCGGCTACGCCGCCGGCCCGGTGGACGTGATCAAGGGCATGGCCAAGCTCCAGTCGCAAACGACCAGCGGGGCGGCCACCTTCACCATGCACGCGCTGGCTGCCGCCCTCAACGGCGACCAGTCCTGCGTGGAGGCCATGCGCGTCGAGTTCGAGCGCCGCGGCAAGTTCCTCAGCGACCGCCTGAACGCCTTGGACGGCGTGGTCTGTCCCGAGCCGGGCGGCGCCTTCTACGCCTTTCCCGATGTCTCTGGCACGTTTGAAGCCAAGGGCGTGTCCGGCTCGACCGAGTGGGCCGGTCGCCTGCTGGAAGACGCCCACGTCGGCGTGGTGCCGGGCAGCGACTTCGGCGCCGACGCCTGCGTCCGCCTCAGCTTCGCCACCAGCATGGCGGCGCTGGAAACCGCCCTGGACCGGATCGAGGGATTCCTGGCTGGCTGACGTAGCGCGGAAAGGGCGGGGTCCATGGCGGAGATGTCTCTATTCCTCGGACATGACTTCGACCGGGCGCTCAATCCACTTGACGAGCGGCTAAAGCAAGAAACGACCGAGGCGGTACAACGCCTCTGCGCGAATCGGTTCAGCCCGGGCCTCCATGACGAGTTGTTGCACCGGTTGAGTAGTGGCCTCGAAGTCCGCTCGGCTCGGGTCACTCGGGCCTATCGCTTAGTCTTTGCCAGGCATGAGTCCCGAATCGTCGTGCTTTGGGTCGACAACCACGACGAGGCCTACAACTGGGCAGACCGCCACCGCAGGGAAATCCCGCGGCGATTCGAGCGAACGAACCTACGCCGCGTTGCGGGAGGACCAGCACCCGTGCCGCGAGTTGCGCCTGAGGATCCCGTACCGGTACCTAATCCCGACTTGCTTGATGAGATGGCGGCACGCGGATTCGAGCAATACTTTGCGGCCCTCGATGACGACCAGCGCTACTTGGTTGAGTACGACGAGCGCAAACGACAGGGGCTCATGTTTGTCACCGCCGGAGCGGGCACGGGCAAGACCTCCATTGCGATCTGGCGGGCACTGCGCCAGGCGACTCAGCAGGAACAGGACTACAGGGGCGTGCTGTATCTCTGCTTCAACCGCGTGCTGATGAAGACCGTCCGCAATACGATCGACACGCTCGCCCCACCGGAGATGGCGAGCCAAATCGAGGTACAAACGTTCCACGGCTGGGCGGATGCATATCTGCAGAAGCGCGTCGAAGGCTTTGCGGTGGCCGCAGCCATCGACACGGACGGTCAGTGGCTGAAGCGGGCGATCACCGAGGAGTTCCCCCGCTTGTCGCCTTCCGCGCGAGACCAACTCCCCGGATGGTCCGCGCAGGACTTGCACGACGAAATCTCGAATGTGCTCGCCCCAAACCAGTTTGATGATGTTGGGCCGTATATGAACCTCACACGGCCAGAGAGCGAGGGCCTCAGGAGGCTGCGCCAACCCCAGCGCCGGGTGATATGGGAACTGCACCAGCGCATACGCTGTCGCCCTGATGCTAAGGGCACCTGGGATGACCTGATCGCACGAGGTCGCGAAGCTCTCGCGTCCGATGCCGACCCGCCGATCTACCGTGCCGTCATCGTGGACGAGGCGCAGGATTGCAGCCCCGTTATGGCGCGGCTTGCTAGGACTCTCGTCGCCGGTGAGGAGTGGCGGCTGTTGGTTCTTGCCGATCCGGCTCAGCTGGTCTACCGGGGACGCTTTCGCTGGGCAAAGCGCGAATTCAGCCCCCGCGGCAGTCAGGCCCGCGTCATGCTCCGCCCCTACCGCTCGACCCGCCAGATTCATGCGCTGGCCGCCTCACTCTACGCAGACGTGGATGAGATGCGCCGTGAAGTCGGCCAGATGGCCCAAGCTCAACGCGAAGGCCCATTGCCACGGCTCGTCAGACTTACCGCTTACTCAGAGGCTTACGCTTTCGTCGCCAAGCAAATTCGCAAGGAGATCAAGGAAGGGAGCCAGGCCGGGCAGATTGCTGTGCTGACAAAATCAAACTCCCAGCGCAACGCTGTGTTGGGAGCGCTTGGCGGGATGGGCATTCCCGCTCTGACCGTGGACCGCAATGCTGCGCCGGACGGCGCTAGAGTCTCACTAATGACAGTGCATGCGGCGAAGGGGTTGGACTTCGTTTCCGTCTATCTGCTCGACATTGATGTACGCCGCGCGCCAATCGACCTTCGGCGTGGGCAGCTATACGTTGCCCTCACGCGATCCAGCCGCAACCTGTGCATCGTCCGCCTTCCGACATTCGAACCGTCGCCAACGGTGCTGGACGACCTCAATCCTGATTGCTACGAGTCGGTGGATCCGTAGGACGCTCGACTGAAGGGGACCGCATACACGACCATTCGGGCTAAGCCCCCATCTCTTTCGACCCGCGCGCCAGCCCGTCCAACTCGTCCCGATCCAGCCCCAGGCTGTCGGCCGTGTCCAGGATCGCCGTCCACGTCGCCTCTGCCACCGGCAGGCCGGCCGTACTCAGCGTCTCCCGCGAGCGTCGCTCGGTGTCGCCGGGTATCAGCACCTCGTCGAAGCCGGCGGCCGGGCGCGTGTTTCGCATGCGGTCGAACGTGTCGCGAGAGGCCGGGTCGTATCCGTCGCCCCGATCGAAGGCGTTGGTGTCGACGGCCATGGCAAACGTGCCGATGCGCACGTTGATCTCGGGGTTGATGGCGCCGGTGAGATTGGCGGCCAGGATCTCCGTCATCAGTGACAGGCCGTAGCCCTTGTGACCCGCCATATGGAGCAGCACGCCGCCGTCATAGAGGTCGCCGGGATTCGTTGACGGCTGTCCATCGCCGTCCAGGATCTGGCCGGGCGGCAACTGCGTGCCCTTCGCCAGCGCCACCCGCACCTTGCCCTCCGCGGTGGCCGTGGTGGCGAAATCCACGATCAGCGGATCGGTTCCCTCCGCCGGGGCGCCAAAGGCCATGGGATTCGTGCTCAGCCGCCCCTCTGCGCCGCCGAACGGCGCCGCCCGCATCGTGCCCGGCCCGCCCGCGGCCATAAGGTAGACCACGCCCAGATCGGCTCCCAACTCCGCCCACTCACCAAGGCGCCCGATGTGGTTGCAATGAAAGATGCCGCCAATCGCCACGCGCGACGTCTTGGCCTTCGCCGCCAGGCGTAACGTCAAATCCTCCGCCGCCAGGTGACCGAATCCATATTGGGCGTCCAGCAAGACCGTGGTGTCGGACTCGGATGCCACCACCGGGCCCACCGCGGGAATGAACGCGCCCTGGCGGATGCGGTCGATGTAGTCGGGGATGCGAATCACGCCGTGCGAGGGATGCCCCGACAGGTCGGCGCGCACCAGCCACGTCGCGATCTTGGCGGACGCCTCGGCGGGCGTCCCCGCAGCTTCCAGAATCCGCGCCGTGGCGGCAGTCAGGGGTTCGGCGGAAAACGTCGGCATGCGTTCCTCAGGTCATTCCAGGCGGCGCCACCGGCACAGCCGATCCGCATCATACGCAGCGGCCTGCGCTTGCGCCCCGATGGCGGCGTGGCTGCCGCCGACGGCTACCTGACTGCGAGGTCTTGTCAATCGCGTGCAAAGTATGCACAGGTAAACTGGTTGTCCGATCACAGCGCCTCACTCGATAGGAACGTCCTTTCATGACTTTCACCCTGCGCCGCGCCCGACTCGGCGCCTTGCTGGTCGCGCTGTTGCTCATCAGCATCGCGATCGCGGCGCCCTCCTTCGCCGACTCGCACGCCAGCCTTTCCGCCGTCGTGACGCGAAGCACCTTCTTTGAGCCCGACGCCCACCTGGCGCACAACGTCCCGGATCTGCGCCTGACGGTTGGGGACGGCGAGGTCGACTGCAACTTCCTCACGCACTACGAGTCGACCGGCGGCGACATCCGCTGGGGTTTCGCCACCTCCGAAGTCATCGAAGAAGACGGCGGCAGCCTGACGCAGTACTACCAACGTGGCGTCGTGGACTGCCACGAACGTGACGGCATGTGGCGCCTGGAGCGGCGGCTGGTGTGGGATTACCTCGGTGGCGGCGAGGGCGACGCGCCCGATCTCGGCGTCGAGCCCGACCTGCTGAGTCAGCGACCCGGTCGGCCGTCGGGGCCGTGGGGACACCGCGTGTCCAACTTCGCCATTGACGGCACCCCCACCGGATTCCTCGACTTCTACTACGAGTTAGGCGGCATGCAGGCGTTTGGCCTGCCCAAGAGCGACGCCCGTCTGGACGACACGCCGGGCGCCATGCTCGCCATCGAGGGCGCCGACCCCGGCGTCATCCGGCAGTACTTCCAGGCCGCGGTGTTCGAATCCTGGCCGGACAGCGACCAACCCGTGCAGCTACGTTTCCTCGGCGACGCCGTCCGCGACGTGAACTACCCCTATGCCAGCCACCGGGTGATCGAGAGCTTCCAGGCGGCCGAGCCCCTGAGCGATGGCGACACCTACGCGCCCGAGAGCGTCTCGGTCGGGGACGCGCTGTTCATGCTCTACGAAGTCACCAACGGAGACCACGACGCCTACGTGGCGCGGCAGCGTGACGCGCTCGTCGCGCTCTACGATGCTGCCAACGGCGACGACTGGAACAAGAACGACAACTGGCTCAGCGATGCGCCGCTCGGCGAGTGGTTCGGCGTCACCACGGACATCCACGACCGCGTCGTCGATTTGGACCTCTCGCAGAACCAGTTGAGCGGCACGCTCCCGCCCGAGATCGGCCAGCTCACCGCCCTCCGGCGACTGGATGTCCAGGGCAATCAGCTGCAAGGCGAGATTCCGCCCGAGATCGGCGACCTGGACAACGTGACCCATCTCTCCCTCTGGGCCAATCAGTTCAGCGGGTCCATCCCCACTGAGATGGGCGACATGGCCAGCCTGCAGTGGGCCGCGCTGGGCATCAATGAGTTGACCGGCCCGATTCCTCCCGAGTTGGGCAACCTGTCGACGGCCACCCATCTGGACTTCACCCTGAATCAGCTCAGCGGCGAGATCCCAGCCGAGCTGGGCAACCTCACCAACCTGGTCTGGCTGACCTTCTGGAGCAACCGGTTGACGGGCCCAATTCCACCTGAGTTGGGCAAGCTCACCAATCTGGAACAGCTGGACCTGGACACCAATCGGCTGAGCGGCCCAATCCCGCCCGAGCTGGGCAACCTCGTCAACCTTGACGAGCTGTGGCTGCGTGTCAACGAGTTGACCGGTGAGATTCCGCCTGAGTTGGGCAACCTCACCAGCCTGCAAGTGCTGGGTCTCAGCCAAAACTCACTGACCGGTGAGATTCCGTCCGAGTTGGACAACCTCACCAGCCTGCGAAGCGTCTATCTTGCGGGCAATCAGTTCACCGGCTGCGTGCCCGCGGCGTTGGCGGCGATTCCCAGAGGCGATGTGGACGAGGTCGAGTTGCCGCCCTGTGAAGCCGAAGAGTCGGAGGACATGGAGGACACGGAGGATTCGGAGGGCGCGACAGAGGTCTAGGCCTGCCTCGAATGGGGCGGGTTTGAAACTCGTCCCGCTCGCCGCGCGTCCGGTTGCGTCGGCCTTGTCCGGCGCCCTCTCCCAATGGAGACCTTGTCGTAATCCTCCGTCATTCCCGCGAAGGCGGGAATCCACCCTTCCTGGAATCTGGGAGCGGATGGGGTTCGCCCGGTCGTCCACGAGCATTGCCGGGTATTGCAGAGGTTTCCTATGGGAGAGGAGTAGAGCCTGCCCGGTCCTCAATACGGGGTAAGGGCGCCGGCGCCCCCAGTCTCCGCCCGGCCCCTTTGCCGCTACCCCGCCCCGCTCGCCAGGGCGTTGACCTCGTCGGCCGACACCCCCACCTTCTCGGCGCTGTCGAGGTAGAGCTCCCAGGTCGAGTCGGGAATGTCCAGCGGCTGCCCGGCCAGGGCGCGGCACGAGGCGCGCTCGAAATCTCCCGGCACCTGAACTTCGGTGAATCCCGGCGCGGGGCGCGTGTTGCGCAGGCGCTGTAGGTTGGCGCGGATGCCGCGCCGCACGTCCTCGGCGTCACCGAACGCCCCGGGGTCGATCGCCAGCGCGAAGCCGCCGGCAGGATTCTCGCCGCCCTCCACCGCGGTGCCCACCAGGTTGGCGCCCAGCAACGACACCATCAGGCCAACGGCATAGCCCTTATGGCCGCCAAACGGCACCAACATCCCACCCTCGTAGAGTTTTGCCGGGTCGTTGGTCGGTCGCCCGTCCTGGTCCAGCAGCCAGCCGTCCGGCACCGGCAGGCCTTTGTCGCGGTAGACCCGCACCTTGCCCTCGGCGGATGCCGTCGTCGCCATGTCGATCAGCATGCCGTCGTCCTCGGTCGCCGGCGCGCCGAAGGTGAACGGCAGCGTGCCCACCCGCGGCTCCGCCCCTCCGAAGGGGGCCGCGATGTCGGCCGCTCCCCCGGCCCAACCCATACAGAGATACGAGATCACGCCCAACTCGTTGCCAAGCTCGCCCCACTCGCCCAGGCGGCCGATGTGGGTCACGTTGGTCATGCCGCCAATGGCGACCGACGACTCCTTGGCCTTGGCCGCTACCACGCGCGTGAGCAGCTCGGCCGCGAAGTGCCCAAAGCCCAGGTTGCCCTCGATCAGGACTGTGGTCGCGGTCTCCGACACGATGGTCGGGCGCTCGGCGGGCTTCATCTTGCCTTCGAGAATCAGCCCCACGTACTCCGGTACCCGCTGGAACCCGTGCGAGGGATGCCCCGCCAGGTTCGAGTTGGCCAGCCATTGGGCCAGCTGGTCGGCAATGTCGTCCGGCGCTCCGGCGGCCCCAAGGACGCGACTGGAGGCCTCGGTGAGTCCCTCGACAGGAAAGCTGGGCATGAAAGCGGACCTTCTCGCACCGCGGCGCGTGAGCATGGTACGCGCCCGGCCGGGCATCGGCGCATAATGGCGGGCTTGCCGGCTTAGCGAGACTTGCGGCTATGACTTTCGGCCCTTCACCTTCGACCTTTCGGACCACGCCCACGCTTGTCTTCGGACGTGGAGCGATCCTTGAGCTCCCGGATCAACTGCGCCGCGCGGGCGCCGGCCGCGTCTTGATCGTCACTGATCCCGGCATCGCCGCATGTGGCGTTCTGGCGCAGGTTGAGGAGTTGCTTCGAGACGCCGGATTCTCGTTCGGCCTCTATACCGACGTCGTGCCCGAACCCCCCAGCCCGAGCGTGGACGCCTGCGCCGAGGCCATCAAGGCCGACGGCGCGGACGTGGTTGTGGGTCTCGGCGGCGGCAGCGCCATGGACACCTCGCAGATCGCCGCCTGCCTGGTGACCAACGGCGGTACGACCGAAGACTGGCTGGGCGTCGAGATCCTCGAAAAGCCCGGCGTTCCCACAATCAGCGTTCCCACCACCGCGGGCACCGCGTCCGAGCTGACCGGCAACGCGGTCATCGTGCTGGCGGACCAGTCCAACAAGATGTCCGTCGTGAGCCCCTACATCTACCCGAAAGCGGCGATCGTCGATCCGGCGCTCACGGACTCGGTACCGCCGGACGTCACCGCGGCCACAGGCATGGACGCCTTCTGCCACGCCACCGAGTCGTTCATCTCGGTCAAAGCCACGCCGCACACGCGCCTTTATGCCGCCGAGTCGATGCGGCGCGTCGTGGAGTACCTGCCGCGCGCGGTGGCCGACGGCAGCGACACTGAGGCCCGCGACGAGCTGGCCTACGCTTGTGTCATGGCTGGCTACACCCTGGCCAACGCCGGCACGATCATCGTCCACGCCATGGCGCACGCCATCGGCGCCTGGGCCAAGATCCCCCACGGCGTGGCCAACACCCTCTGCCTGCTGCCCGTGATGGGCTTCTGCGCCGAGCGCGTGCCAGCGCTCGTGGGCGGTATGGCCGAGCCGCTGGGCGCTCCGAACGGCGCCAACGACGCCGACCGCGCCCAGGCAACGCTGGACGCCATGCGGGGGCTGATAGATGGCGTCGGTCTGTCCACCCGCCTCGGCGAGACCGGCGTGCAGCGCGACTGGCTGCCCGAGGTCGCCCGTGTCACCCACGGCAGCCGCCGCCTCATGGACCAAAGCCCCGCCCAACCGACCGAAGCGGAGCTCCTGGCCATGCTCGAGGCGGCGTACTAGGAGGGGCCCTGCGTAATCCCTCCGTCATTCCGGCGAAGGCCGGAATCCAGTCCGGTCAAACCTAGAGCCGCGTCGGACGCCTTCCGAACAACGGGTCGCGATCCCGCCCGTACCGGCCGGGCAAACGTCTCCTAGGCGGGGATGAACCGGTCCATGACGTCGATGTTCGCAACCAGGTCGTTCTCGTCGCGGACCACCAGTTCTAGCTCGGTCAGGATTTTCAGGTCACGCCGAAATGTGCGGTCGCCGACACCTCTATAGAGTGCGGCGGCCACTTGCATACCGGGTACGCCGACGAAGGCTCCGGGCAGGTGCAGGTGGGCTAGATCGTGTACAAGCTCAAGCATGCGCGCGCGCCGCTCGCGACTCAACCGCGGGTACTTATCGAGCATTTCACGCGCGTAATCTCGATAGGCCGTGACCTTAACCTGATCGAGCACCTCGCGGTGGACGAATTCGAGCTCGGCGACCAGACCTTCCAACCCGAAGACGATGAATGGGGTCAAGTCGCCGCCATGATCGAAGCGGGCATCCGTGAGTTCCTGGATGTACCGATCGCGTTCGCGGTAGTAGAAGTTCGCCAGCGAGTAGAAGCCGAACGCATTCACGCCCGCCCGATAGAGCAGAAAGCTCTCGACGGCGCGTGCCGTCCGGCCGTTGCCGTCGCCGAAGGGGTGGATGCTCACCAGATAGAAGTGCGCGGCAATAGCGCGGACGATGCCGTCCCAGCCGGACGGCTCGTCTTCGCGAAACCACCTGAGGAACTCTTGCATGAGCGCCTCGATCTCGTCATGCGTTCTCGGCGGCGTGTAGTCCCCGACGCTGACGGCGTGTGACCGGTAGTGCCCCGGTTGGTTGTGGGCGTAGTCGATGTTATCCGTCGTCAGGCGGTGGATCTCGCGGATGAGGGCTTCGTCGAGCTGACGGCCAGGGTTCTTTGTGAGCTCGTCGTGAATGGCCCGCATGGCGTTGTGGGCGTTGCGCGCCTCCTGTTCCATGCGGGCCCGTCCTGGCGGAAGTACCGGTTCGTCGTCCGCTGCCGCGATCACCTCGGCCGCTTCGGTCTCGCTCAAGTCGCCCCCTTCGATCCCGGTGGTTCCTCGCACGGCGCGCAGGATGTTCAAACTGTCGAAGTGGCTTCTGACGAGCGGCGTGACCGGAATCCCGCGAATCACCTCTGCCAATGCGTGCGCTCGAGCGACAGCCGCCACCACGCGGTGGGACCCCACGTCGACCCGCATCTCGAACGAGACGTCCCAAGTGGGCACGCATTCCCCCCGAATTGTGATGACAACGGTGGTGTCATTGTCCACCTAGATGTCACGGCATACAAACCTGTTAATTGGAGTGTTTTGGAGTGACAATGACCCGGTCATTGTCCACGGCTACCAGCAGCCGTGGAACCTCCCCTAGCCCCCACCACCCGTCACGAAAGCCCGAATCTCGTCGCCCGTCAGACCGTCGATGCCGAGGTCGGCCAGCGTGCGCCGGTTGGTGTCCAGCGGCTCCTGCAGCACGGTCAGACCCAGGGCCACCACGGCGTCGATGATCGGGGTCGGCACGCCCAGCGCGGTGCCCAAGCCGGACCACGCGCGCAGGCCGTAGGGCACGTCCTCCGACAGCCAGCGCGTGTCTAGCTGGCCGGGGGCCTTCAGCGCGGTCAGCATCGCGCTGCCGTTGATGGTGGCCCAGAGATCGGGCGGTTCGGCGCGCGGACCGAACCCGGCGGCGGCGAACGCCTCGGCCGCGTCCGACAGGTCGTGGCCCAGCGCCGCCGCCACCGCGCGGCGCTCCGCGTCCAGCGCCATGATCGCCCGCACCACGCCCGGCGTGACGCCCTCGTCGTAGAAGTAGAACTCCCCCCGCGATCGCTCGACGCGCCCGGCATTGAGCAGCACGCCAGGCGGATGGACCACCGGGTTCATCGCGCTCAGCCCGCAAGCCAGCACGTCTGCCACCGGCGAAATGCCGGGGAACAGCGGGGCCAGTCGCTCATGCACTTGCGCCGTGGCCGTGGACGGAAACACGCCCAGGCCCATTGCCGGCACCACGCCCCAGATCGTGGCGCCGTCGGGCTGGGTCTTGCGGCAGACGTAGGGCGCGGTGTCGGTTTCGGCGATTGGAATGACCGGCGCGCCGGCCTCATGCAGCAGGCGCGCCACCTCCAGCGCCCCGAGCGTCCCCGGCATCAGCGTCAGGGTGTGGCTCGGGCGAATGTGCGGGGCCAGCGCCCGCGCCCACGGCGCATGGCCATAGGCCGGCACGATCAGCAACAGGGTGTCCGAGGCGGCCGCGGCGGCGCCCACGTTGTCCGTGATCATGTCGATCCGCGCCGCGCCCGTGTGCGCCACGCCGTGCAGCTCGATCACACGGTCTTCGCGCACCGGATCGAGGGCTTCGGCGAACGCCGGCAGCTCCCCCAGTGTCACCGAGTGCCCGGCGAGCGTCAGGTTGGCCGCCGTGGCGAACCCGGTATTCCCCGCGCCCAGCACCACCACAGATTCACCCGACGCCATGTGGCCCTCCAGCTTCCCGGCACTCGTCCTCGACCCGGCACAGTATGACGCCTGAGGGCGAGAGTCCGGAGTCGATGGGTGCGGTACGGTGGCTGCAATCTCGTATCCAAGCGGGATCAGTCGCATGCCCGACAAGCCGTTCCGCGTCGCGCTGGCCAACGGGCTGCGCTACGCCTCCGTGCTCGACTTCACCCACCTACTCGACGCCGTCGGAGCCACGCTGACGGTCGTCGACGCCCCCACGTCGGATGACCAGGCCGTGGAGCGGCTGGCGGGCTACGACGGGATCATCTGGCCGCACGGCCCCTATCGGCTCACGCCGTTTGAGCAGCTCCCCGATCTGCAGGGCGTCATAGCCCCGACTGTGGGCGTGGACCACGTCGACCTGGACGCGGCCACCGCCGCCGGCGTGGTGGTGGGCAATCTCCCGGCCTTCGCCACGGAGCAGACGGCGGACGCGGCGATGTTTCTCATCATCGGCTCGGTGCGCCGGGTGCCCCAGATGTGGGCGCAGTGGCGCCAGGGCAACCGCGCCATCCCGGCCTGGGAGGCCCAAATCAGGCCCATCGGCGACATGCGCGGGGCCACCCTGGCGCTCATCGGCTTCGGTCGCATCGCACGCGCCGTGGCGGTGCGGGCGCAGAGCTTTGGCATGCGCTGCATCGCCTACGGTCCCACCGTGTCGTCCTGGGAGGCCGCCTCTCTCGGCGTGGAGCTGGTCGACCTGGACACGGCCTTCGCGACCGGCGACGCGGTGTCCGTGCACCTCCCGCTGAACGCCGGCACCCACCACTTCGTGAACGGCGACCTGCTGGCCCGCATGAAGTCGTCCGCCGTGCTCATCAACGTGTCGCGCGGGGCGGTGGTCGACGAGGCGGCGCTGCTGGAGGCGCTGCAGGCGGGTCGCATCGCCGGCGCCGGGCTGGACGTATTCGAGCAGGAGCCGGTGACTCCGGACAACCCGCTGGTGGACTTGCCCAATGTGCTCTGGCTGCCCCACGCGGGAGGCTCGTCCGAGGAGGGCATCCGCCGCGTCGGCGAAGGCTCAGCCGAACAAATGGCCTGGCTGGCCGAAGGCTACTGGCCGCGCCACGTCGCGAATCCTGGGATCCAACCCAGAGTCCCCCTGCAACGGCGAGGCTATCCAAAGCGCGACTGATCGAGCGAATCCACCGGGATTGTGGGGGCCAATCCCAGGCTGCACGCAGCCTGGGCCACCGGATCGAGAGTGGGCTCGCGTGGTTGCGGGGGTCGGATTCGAACCGACGACCTCCGGGTTATGAGCCCGACGAGCTACCACTGCTCCACCCCGCCAAGCATTCTAGCTGTTGGCCAGCCGCGGGGCGAGGCATTTCGTCTGCGCCTAGAGATTCAGCTTGCAGAAAGCAGGTCAGTGGGAGCACGCCAATGAACGATAATACGGTGATCGGTCGCGCCTCAAGACACGAGAATTGGGTTCATGAATCGAGAGCCTCAAACCTTCACGCAGTCCGTCGTTGTTGCCATCGTCGGTGCCGTGACGACTGTCTTCGCAACAGTTGGGCTAATCGCCGTCATGGACAACTTCGGCGCACCAGCAGCACTGATTCCCATCGGTCTCGGAGTAGCTACGGGATTAGTCTTGTGGGTAGCTTTGATATGGCTGAATCGGTGGCAGGCAGCTCAAGCATTGGCTGCAAGGGAAGGCAAAGAGCTTCGCGAGATTCAAGAGAGAATATATCAGGTAATGAGATTAGTGAATAATCAACTCTACAAGAAGATGACCTTAGACCCAGATGAACAGATTGATCTGAAACGTGTTGAAAGGGAATTGCGCAGGCTAAACATCTCGTATCCGGTATTGGAAGATCGTGCCCAGGACCTCTTCCCTTTTTTCGATAGCTGGGCAGCATTCCTCATAAAGCTCCACCCTTTAGCTCAACGCGAAGACATCAAAGCAGCAAGAGCGCTTTGGCATGATGGTATCGAGCCAAGGGCTGGCATCGTCGGACGCTTACGGCAGACGGTTCGATTCGGATGGTGCAAGCTGCGAACGATCCGCGGGCAACATTTCCGGGACGGTTAGTGGTCGTATTGTGGAGATGGAAGGTCTACAGCAGTGGAGTGCACGCTCAGAGCTTCGCTCTGACAGCCGCTCATGTCGGAGCGACCAGCCGAGATCCGGACGATATTGGTTCTCGGAAGTGGAGTTGACAATCTGACGACCGGCCCGTTCGATGCGGGCATGTCCCTCTTCTCCTCGACTCGCGAGCGGCGGCTCTGGGTCTGGACGCTGCTGGTGGTGGCGGCGATCTACGCGACCCTGGGCCTGGCAACGTCGCTGGCCGGACTGCTGAGCGACGCCGGCGTGCTCACCCCTCTTTTTGTCCTCGCCATGCTCTTGATCGCCGCCGCCGTGGTGACGCGCGGGCTGACGTGGCGGCCCGGCGGCGCCGAGATCGCCGTGGCGCTGGGCGTGGCGGCGGTCTACGGGCTGGTGTTCGTCCGCATGGCGCTGGAGACCGAGCGCAGCCACCTGATCGAGTATGGCGTGGTGGCCCTGCTGATCTACGAAGCCCTTACCGAGCGCGCCAGTCGGGGTCGCCGCGTTCCCGTGCCCGCGCTGCTCGCCTTCCTGGCGGCGGTGGTGGTCGGCACGGTGGACGAGGGCATCCAGGCGTGGCTGCCCGTCCGCGTCTTCGACCCGCTGGACATCCTGTTCAACGCGCTGGCGGCCTTCATGGCCGTCGCGGGCAGCGTGGCCCTCGCCTGGGCGCGGCGGCGGACGCGCAGGCTCCGTCGCACGTCATCGGATCACTAGGAATACGAGAGGTCCTACCGCCTGGGATCGATCCACGCGGTAGGCGCGTAAGTCGGGTCTGGTAGGGGCAGGTTTCAAACCTGCCCGCAGCGGCGCTAGTCCCGGTCCGGTGGCCCAGGCTGCGTGCAGCCTGGGAGACGCCGGGACAGCCCGCCCCGCGCAGTCCCCATGGCATCGATCTGCAGTCGGAAGCGTCTTGTTTGCGGTCAGGGACCTCCACCGGTACCGAGCAGGTCTTCAGCTTCCCACTCGTCCTCGAATTCCATGATCTCGTCCCACCGTTCGAGGAGTGGAACGTATTCCTGCCACCACGCCTGGTAGTCGTCGGAGCTTGTGGTGGCGTGCCAGCGCTTGCGGCTTTCCCAGAACTGCTGCGTCAGGTAGGACCTCGTGCCGTCAATGTGCAGGAGCCCCAGCCCGAGGCAGCCGTTGAGCTTCGCGTAGTGCGGCTGAAACTCTTCACGTACGAGTTTGAGGAGATCCGATTCTCTTCGCCCGTCTTTCAGCGACCAGCGTTTGTAAGTGACGAATACCGGCATATTGAATTTTCGCGGTGGCCCGGGCTGCGTGCAGCCTGGGAAATGTCAGAGCGGCCCGTCCTGCGCTGCCCGCAGCGCGGGCCACCGAAGGCGGGCGCGCCGCCGAACCGGCCGATAAGCCGCATTCTGTCGTGGGCGGTCATCTATCTGGGACCGGCGTTGCCGCCGGCCTCGTGCGGCCCACCTGGGACTTGGCGAGCAGCCTGCAAGCGTCCCGGCTTGGCCTTGCTCCCGGCAGAGGTTGGCCGTTTCACGCCTGGCGCGTATACGTGCGTGTTCCCCGAAGGGGTGTCACAAGCGCCGGGCATCGTCACTGTGCCCCTGTTCCTGCCCTTCGCCGGACGTACCGACGTTGGACGACGGGCGTTACCCGCTGCCGTGCTCGATGGAGTGCGGACTTTCCTCCCCGACGTGATGGTGGGGCGACCGCCTGGCCGGCCCGGCGGCTCCCGCCGCCGGTGCGTGACGCACCTTAACGACGGGGAAGAGTGAGCGTGAGGTGGGCGTTCCAGGCCTGGGCTCGATAGCGTTGTGGTCCTCAGCGCGACAGCCGGGCGGCCCGAAGGCCGACCGATGCCGGTCGATCCTCAACCTAGGATCGTCGGGCAGGTTGACTGCCCAACATATTCCCTAGAAAGGAGGTGATCCAGCCGCAGCTTCCGCTACGGCTACCTTGTTACGACTTCGCCCCAATCACCGGCCCCACCCTCGGCAGCTGCCTCCCTAAGGTTGGCGCACCGACTTCAGGTGTTGCCGACTTTCATGGCGTGACGGGCGGTGTGTACAAGGCCCGAGAACGTATTCACCGCCGTATGCTGACCGGCGGTTACTAGCAACTCCGGCTTCATGCAGGCGAGTTGCAGCCTGCAATCCGAACTGAGACCGGTTTTCAGGGATTCGCTTCCTGTCGCCAGGTCGCTGCCCGTTGTACCGGCCATTGTAGCGTGTGTGTAGCCCGGGGCATAAGGGCCATGCGGACTTGACGTCATCCCCACCTTCCTCCGCGTTGACCGCGGCAGTCTCGCTAGAAAAATCCAACTAGCGACAAGGGTTGCGCTCGTTGCGGGACTTAACCCAACACCTCACGGCACGAGCTGACGACAGCCATGCAGCACCTGTTACACGGTCCCGAAGGAACTCCCGATTTCGCGGGATAGCCGCGTAATGTCAAACCCCGGTAAGGTTCTTCGCGTAGCCTCGAATTGAACCACACGCTCCGCTGCTTGTGCGGGCCCCCGTCAATTCCTTTGAGTTTTAGTCTTGCGACCGTAGTCCCCAGGCGGGACGCTTACCGCGTTAGCTCCGGCGCACAGAGGGGTTGAGCCCTCCACACACCTAGCGTCCATCGTTTACGGCGTGGACTACCAGGGTATCTAATCCTGTTCGCTCCCCACGCTGTCGCTCCTCAGCGTCAGGTCAGACCCAGACCGCCGCCTTCGCCTCTGGTGTTCCGTCCGGGATCTACGCATTCCACCACTCCCCCGGACGTTCCGCGGCCCTCTGCCTGCCTCGAGCTCGGTGGTTTGCTCCGACCCTCCCCGGGTAAGCCGGGGGCTTTCACAGAGCACCTGCCGAGCCGCCTACGAGCGCTCTACGCCCAGTAATTCCGGATAACGCTCGCCTCCTACGTATTACCGCGGCTGCTGGCACGTAGTTAGCCGAGGCTTATTCCTGGGGTACCGTCAGTTGCGTCCCCCAGAAAAGGGGTTTACGACCCGAAGGCCTTCATCCCCCACGCGGCGTTGCTGCGTCAGGCTTTCGCCCATTGCGCAAGATTCCCCCATGCTAAACCCCGTAGGGCTCGGGACCATATCTCAGTCCCCGTGTGGCGGATCATCCTCTCAGACCCGCTACCGATCATCGCCTTGGTGAGCCATTACCCCACCAACTAGCTAATCGGCCGCAGCCCCCTCAGCAGGCGCCATATCGAGTTCCCCCGACACAGCTTTCGTCCACGGGCATCACCCCGCGACCACATGCGGTATTGTCCCCGGTTTCCCGGGGTTATTCCCCACCCGCCGGTAGGTTAGCTACGTGTTACGCACCCGGACGCCACGGTCGTGGCGAAGCCGAAGCTTCACCCGTACCGTTCGACTCACATTGGTAAAGCACGCCGCCAGCGTTCATCCTGAGCCAGGATCAAACTCGCCAAAAAAACCTCATGCTCGACCGCGGCGCGGCCAAGCGGTTGGTCAGTGTGTGTGACCGCCGGGCGCCGAAACGCCCCGCGGCTCCATCGAGCCGTCCTGATCAACACGGACTACTGTCGCGCTGAGATTCAGGCCATGGACGACCCGAATCCTCACGCTCACTCTTCCCCTGTTAAGGTGCCGCGCGTTTGCGGCTCGGACCCGAGAGATGCGCCGCCAAGGCGGGCAATGTCAAAAGGGTCACCGCAGCGCGCACGGAAGCGCTCACGTGCGTGAGCGTGCCCCAAGAATAGCACGCGCACCCGTTGGCGAGGCCAATCCGGGGTGATATCCTTTCCCGGCCATGGACGAGCACATGGCTGGCTCTCATCCAGAGTGGTGGAGGGAACAGGCCCTGCGAAGCCTGGCAACCTGCGCGGCCACGCGCAAGGTGCCAACTCCGGCGGCGAAAGTCGCGAGATGAGAGGTCACGGGAATCGTGACCCCTCGCTGGTCGGAGCAGCGAGGGGTTTCGTGCGAGTGGGATGTTCACGGTGAGCCACAGGCGCATCGACCGTCGGCGGGCAATGGCGATGGCCGGGCCCGCGCGCGCCGCGGGCCAGCTGGCCGCTTCGGCCACCGCTTGAGTCCATCCCCCGAGGGCTAGCCCCCCGACCCATCGCCAACTGAAGGACGATCTTCCGTGAGCACCATCAATGCGCTCCAATGCCGCGAATGCGGCCGCGCCTACGAACCGATCGCGGTTCACGTCTGCGAGTTCTGCTTCGGCCCGCTCGAGGTGCAGTTCGACTACCAGGCGATCCGCGACCGCGTCTCGCGCGAGTCCATCGCCGCCGGCCCCCAAACCCTCTGGCGCTACGCCGACCTGCTGCCCGTCGAGAGCGGCTGGGATCCCACCTGGCCCGTGGGCCTCACGCCCTTGCAGCGCGCCCACAACCTGGGCGAGCGGCTGGGGCTCAACCGGCTCTACATCAAGAACGACACCGTCAACCCCAGCTTCTCCTTCAAGGACCGCGTCGTCGCCGTGGCCGTGGCCAAGGCGCGCGAGCTGGGCTACGAGACATTCGCCTGCGCCTCCACCGGCAACCTGGCCGGCGCCGTCGCCGCGGCGGGCGCCCGGCACGGCATGGACACCTACGTCTTCCTGCCCGCCGACATCGAGCTGGGCAAGGTGCGCGGCGCGGCGGTCTACGGCGCGCGCATCGTGGCCGTTGACGGCACCTACGACGAGCTCAACCGCCTCTGCAGCGAGATCGCCGACCTCTACGAGTGGGCCTTCTGCAATATCAACGTCCGCCCCTACTATGCCGAGGGCTCCAAGACCCTGGCCTTCGAGACGGTGGAGCAGCTGGGCTGGCAGGCGCCCGACCACATCGTGGCGCCCATCGCCTCGGGCTCGCTTTACACCAAGATCGGCAAGGGCCTGCGCGAGCTCGTGGACGTCGGGCTGCTCGACGAGCAGCACACCCGCATTCACGGCGCCCAGGGCGACGGCTGCGCCCCGGTCGCCGAGGCCTTCGCGCGCGACAGCATGACCTATCGCGCCGTGCGCACGCCCCAGACCATCGCCAAGTCGCTCGCCATCGGCAATCCCGCCGACGGGTTCTACGCTCTCAAGCTGGCCAAGGAGTGTGAGGGCGTCATCGACGCCGTCTCCGACGCCGAGATCGTGGACGGCATCCGGCTCCTGGCCGAAACCGAAGGCGTCTTCGCCGAGACCGCCGGCGGCGTCACCGTCGGCGTGCTCAAGCACCTGGTCGAAAACGGCGAAATTGGCCCCGATGACCTCACCGTCGCCCTCATCACCGGCAACGGCCTCAAGACGCAGGAAGCCATCGACAGCCAGACCGCTGACAGCTTTGCCGTCAAGCCCACAGTCACCTCATTCGAGCAAGTCCTCGCCGACCGCGGGGTCTACGTCACGGCCTAGGTCGCCAGGCGCACAGAAGGAGCCGCACCGCATGCCAACCGTTCGCATCCCCACGCCCTTGCGCAGTCTCACCGGCGGCGAGAGCCGGGTTGACGTTGACGCCGACACCGTCGGCGCGCTGGTCCAGCAGCTGGAAGCCGACTATCCGGGCATGGCCGAGCGCCTGCTCGACGCCGAGGGCGAGCTGCGCCGCTTCGTCAACATCTACGTGGACGGCGACGACATCCGCTTCAAGGACGGTTTCGACACCGCCCTCGACGGCGTAGGCGAAGTCTCCATCGTCCCGTCCGTCGCCGGAGGCTAGCCACCGGCCGCTGCATCGCCGGTAGGGGCAGGTTTCAAACCTCCCAGTGGCCCACGCTGCGTCCAGCGCGGGATCCGCCGCCGTTCGTGGTGAGCCTGTCGAACCATGGACGGCGCCCTTCGACTGCGCTCAGGGCGAACGGAGAATGGTCGTGCCCGGTGGCCCGCGCGTGTGCGGCGTGGGACCGCGATCTCGCTGCCGACGGCGCGCGGTCAACGCGTGTCCGTGTAGGGGCGCCCCTTGTGGACGCCCGCTTTCTCCTCGTCGCCGCAAGCCGGCCTCTCTCTTGAAGAGACCGTCGCGCACCCCTCCGTCATTCCGGCGAATGCCGGATTCCAGTCCGGTCAAATCCGGCGGCGCGCTGGAACCCTGTCGTAGGGGCGACGCATGCGTCGCCCCTACCGCTCTATTCACGGGTCTCCGAAGGTGGGAATCTACCGGCCGCCGAACCTGTTGGCTCACGAACGTGGGCGGTTCGCTGACCACCCTGCCAGTCTACGACCCGCCCGCGAACCACACCTCCACCCACGTGCTCATGAACAGCGACCCGTCCGCCTCGCTCACGTCTCTCACCTCGATGCGCAGGCGTCCAGGCGCGGTCGCCCCCATCACGGTCACCGACCGCGCAAACGTGCCCGGACCGTCGAAATCGCCTTCCACCGTGATGTAGCTCTCGCCGACAACCGTTCCGGCTGCGTCGTAGATGCGGTAGGTCAGGTTCTTCTCGAACGGCATCACGCTGATCCGCCCGCGAACCTCAATCTCGGCTCCGACAGTCGCCCCGCTCAGCGGCGCCTCCAGCACAAGTTCGCGCTCGGGGCGGTCCATTGCCTCGTCCGGCTGCGTGCCGTACATCGACGGCGTGGCCTCGAGGACCACCGGCACCGTGGTGCGAGCCAGCGCCGAACCATCGTCCGCATCCACATCCACGATCTCGATGCGTCCCGGTCCACCCTCGCCCGCGATGAACTCCACCGGCGCGGCAAACGTCCCCGGAGATCCCTCGAATCCGTCCACCGGCAGCGCGCCCATGCCGATCACCCCGCCGCGAGCGTCATAGACCAGGTAGCGGAGGCCGTCGCCCGACGGGGACATGGTCGTCGTCCCCCGAACCTCGGCCCCGCCGGCCACCGTCTCGCCCGCCAGCGGCGTCTCAATCACCAGCGCCCGGCGCTCCGCGAGCTCGCCGTCGCGCAGGGCAAAGTCTCGGGTGATTCCCAGTGTCGGACAGCACAGCCCGTCGCTCGAACGGTGGGTGACCGTCTCGGCGACGATCCGGCCGCCGGTAATCGCCACGCTCCGCACCGGCACCCGGTCGCCCAGGTACGCGCGGGCCGCCTGCACCGGCTCGCCGTCCCGATCGAGCACGGCCACCAGATACTTGAACGTGCCGCTGCCTCCACCCGAGGTGAAGAGGACCACGGCCGCGTCGGCGATCCCGTCACCGTTCAGGTCGCCGAAGGCGACGGCGTCGCTGTCAATGCCTGCGTAGTCCCGTTCGGTCGCGCCCTCGCCATACGCAATAGATCCCTCGCCGTCCTCCAGCTGAATGGGAGTGTTTTCCTCACCGAGCAACGGCAGCAGGTATTCGGCGTTCCGCAGCTGCTCCAGCGTCAGCCGCTGCGTCGTCATGGCGGAGGCCATCGGGGCTTCCCAATCAAAGCGCTCGCTGTTCAGCCGCTGCCGCAAGCCCTCCGGACCGTTGACCCAGGTCCGCGCACCGTCGGTGAATCCGGTCCAGTTGTCGGCCTTGCGCCAGGTCAACTTTCCGTTGGTCGTGGCTTGCCGCGTCATGCCCGACTCCGGGTCATGCCGCTCGTTCTCCAGGCAGTCGCCCACCACGTCCGGAATCAGGTCGCGCAGCGCCTTGAACCCCAGTTGAAACGAACAGTCCTGGGCGACAACCGGCTGAAACGAGAACAGCAGGCTGACAAGAGCAACCACCAGCACGAGCCTGGTCTTCATCGATCAGGCCTTCCCGCTCATCCACGAGCGACGACTTGAAGGGATGCCCACGTTACCAGCGTCCGGCTTAGGCCGTTGTCGACCTACCCAACCACCAGGTTGATCAACCGCGCCGTGCGCCGGAGTCGTCATACACTGTGTGACACCAGCATACAGACGGGTCGACCAGCGCAATGAGCCGCCATCTTTCGGTACGTCTGGCCGATGACTTGTTCGAGCAGCTGGAGACCCAGAGCCGGCGAAGCGGGCAGTCACGATCGGCGGTTGCCAAGCAGTTGCTCGATGAGGGGCTGCGCATGGAGCAACATCCCGGGATCGTCTTCCGCTCGGGTCCCGGCGGGCGCCGCCCCGGATTGATCGGCGGTCCGGACGTGTGGGAGGTGGTCGGTGCGCTTCGCGGAGCGGATGGCGGCGATGTCGACAGCCTGGCCCGCATTGGCCAGCGGACAGGATTGACCGCCGATCAGGTGGGAACTGCCCTGCGCTACTACGCCGACTACACCGAAGAAATCACTGAGTGGATTCGGCGAGTCGAGGAAGAAGCTGAACGAGCCGAGACCCGCTGGCGACGGGAGCAGGCGCTGCTCGGCCGGTGAAGCTGCTGCTCGACGAGATCTGGGCGCCCGCGATCGCCGAGGCGCTGCGGGACCGCGGCCATGAGGTCGTGGCCGTGGCCGAACGGCGCGATCTTCGAGGGATGCCGGATGCGGCGATCTTCGATGCCCCGCAGGCGGAAGATTGGGTGCTCGTCACGGAGAACGTCGTGGACTATCGACCGCTCGCGGCAGCCGCCATGCGGGCCGGTCGCGCCTCGCCGGCGCTCATCTTCACGAGCAACCGAGCCTATCCTCGAGCCAATCGGCGGACGGCCGGGCGGCTGGTGGCGGCTCTGGACGCCTTGCTGTCAGCACGCGACGCGGTCGAGAGCGAGCACTGGCTCGCATAGCCAGGGATGAGGCCGGTGCTACGAAGCCTTCGAATCGCGGCCAATCATCCAACGACCAGGTTAATCAGCCGCCCCTCGCGGTAGAACACCTTCCGCACCTGGCGACCGTTCAGGTGAGCCTGGGCACGTTCGCTGGCCAGGGCCAGCTCGCGGGCGCCGTCCTCGTCGATGGTGACCGGCGCCTCGATGCGGTCGCGCACCTTGCCGTTCACCTGCACTACCAGCGTGAACGTCTCGTCCGCCGCCAGCTCCGCGTCCCACTCGGGCCACGGTTGCAGGTGGATGCTCTCCGAGTGGCCGGTGCGCTCCCACAGCTCTTCGGCCATGAACACCGCGCTCGGCGCCAGCAGCACCAGGAACGTCTCGATCGTCTCGGTCCAGATGGGCCGCGCGCGCAGGTCCTCGTCGCCCACCTCGACCAGGAAGTTCGTGAACTCCATCAGCGCCGCGATCATGGTGTTGAACTTGAGCGCGTCGATGTCCTGGCTGACGCGCCGAATCGTCTGGTGCAGGCGGCGCCGCAACTCGACCTCGACGTCGACATAGGCCGCGCGCCGGCGCTCGGTGTCGCCCACGGGTTGGTCGAGCACCACGTTCCAGACGCGGCTCAGCCACCGGGAGATTCCCACCCGCCCCTGCTCGCTCCAGGGCAGCGTGCGGTCGAACGGCCCGATGAACAGGATGTAGCACCGCAGCGCGTCGCCGCCGGCGGCGGCGGCCACCTCGTCGGGCGACACGACGTTGCGCCACGACTTCGACATCCTGGTCACGCGGAACTCGACCAGGGCCTGGCTGTTGCGCTGCGCGCGCTCGCCGGTCAGCTCGAAGCGGGCCTCCAGGGGGAAGTGGCGGAACGACTGGGCCGACTCGGGGTGGTCGAAGGCGTCGGCGCCGTCGGCCGCGCCGACGCGCGCGCCGCCCTGGCTGTCGATCCGCAGCGCGGCCTCGTCCACCCAGCCACCCTGGGCCAGCATGATGCCCTGGTGGCGCAGGGCCTTGAACGGCTCGGTCAGGTCCAGCACTCCCGCATCCCGCAAAGCCTTGGTCCAGAAGCGGGCGTAGAGCAGGTGCATCACGCTGTGCTCGGCGCCGCCGACGTAGAGGTCCACCGGCATCCAGCGCTGGATCGCGTCGAGATCGAAGGCCTGGTCCTGCTGGTCCGGGCTGCAGAAGCGCAGAAAATACCAGCTCGAGCAGGCGAATCCGCCCAGGGTGTCGGTTTCACGCCGCGCCGCGCCGCCGCAGGAGGGGCACGCGGTGTTGACCCAGTCCTCGGCGGCATCCAGGGGCGCGCGCCCGCCGAGCTGCTGAGGGTCGATCTGGTCCAGATGGGGCAGCAGCACCGGCAGCTCGTCCTCCGGCACGGGGACCTCGCCGCAGGAGTCGCAATGCACGATGGGGATCGGCGTGCCCCAGTAGCGCTGGCGTGAGATCAGCCAGTCGCGCAGCTTGTAGTTGACCGCAAAGTCGCCCGTGCCCTGGTCGCGCAGCCACTCCGTGACCGCGCGGATGCCCTCGCCGGAGGGCGTGCCGTCGAACCGGCCCGAGTTGACCATCGGGCCTTCGTCCAGGAAGGCCTCGGTCAGCGCCTCCCCCGCCCAATCGGGCGGGGCGATCACGGTGCGGATTTCCAAGCCGTACTTGGTGGCGAAGTCGAAGTCGCGCTGGTCGTGGGCCGGCACCGCCATGATCGCGCCCGAGCCATAGGACATCAGCACGTAGTCGGCGATCCAAATGGGTATGCGCTCGCCGTTGACCGGGTTGATCGCAAAGCCGCCGGTGAACACGCCCGATTTGTCGTCATCCAGCGCCACCCGCTCCAGTTCGGCCTTGCGCGCGGCGGCGGCCACGTAGGCCTTCACCGCGTCGGCGTGCTCCGGCGTGGTGACGCGACTCACCAGCGGATGCTCCGGCGCCAGCACCATGAAGGTGGCCCCAAACAGCGTGTCCGGCCGCGTCGTGTAGACCGGCATCTCGTCGCCGGCCTCGGTGGTGAACACCACGTCGGCGCCCTCGCTGCGCCCGATCCAATTTACTTGGGCGCTGCACGTTTCCTCGGGCCAATCCAGCCCTTCCAGGTCCTCGATCAGCTGGTCGGCGTAGTCGGTGATCTTGAAGAACCATTGCGTCAGCTCGCGCTGGCTGATGTCGGTGTGACCGCGCCAGTCCGTGCCGTCGGCGTTGACCTCCTCGTTCGCCAGCGCGCCGCAGATCGGGCACCACCACTGCAGGCCCGTGGCGCGATAGGCCAGCCCGCGCTCGTAAAGCTTCAGGAACATCCACTGGGTCCAGCGGTAGTACTCGGGATGCGTGGAGTTGATCTCCCGCGCCCAGTCGAAGGACGCGCCGGCCAGGTCCAGCTGCCGCTTGTAGTTGGCGCTCCACACGCGGGTCAGGTCGGCGGGGTGGCGCCCGGTCTCGATGGCCGCGTTCTCGGTGGGCAGCCCGAAGGCGTCCCAGCCCATCGGGTGCAGCACGTCGTAGCCCCGCATGCGCATCACGCGCGAAAGCACATCCGTGGGCACGTAGTTGCGCAGGTGACCCACGCTGATGCCGTCCCCTGAGGGATAGGGGAAGAAATCCAGGCAATAGAACGTGGGGCGGTCCGAGGGCTCGGGCGTGCGGTAGAGGTCCTGCTCGGCCCAGCGGGCGCGCCACTTGGGATCGATTTCGGCGGGAGAAAACTCGACGGTCACGGGTGCCTGCGGCGGATGGACGGGGAGTTCATTCTAGGGCAGGCGGAGTCACGCGTGGCGGGTGTCCGGTCCCCTCTCCCTCTGGGAGAGGGTTAGGGTGAGGGCGCCGCCAACTCGATCCGAAACGTCGACCCCTCGCCCGGGGTGCTCCTCGCGGTCAGTTGCCCATCCATGGCCTCGATGAGCGCCCGCGCGATCGCCAATCCCAGCCCGCTGCCGCGAGTCTTGCGGCCCGCGGCGTCGGTGCCGCGGTAGAACCGGTCGAAGATATGCGGCAGGTCCTCGGCGGGGATGCCCTCGCCCGTATCCGCCACCTCGATCCAGCACGTCCCCTCGTCTACGGCGCCCGAGCGGATGGCAATCGAGCCGCCCGAGGGCGTGTGGCGCACCGCGTTGTCCAGCAGATTGGCCAGAATCTGTCGCAACCGCGCCTCGTCGGCCAACGCTTGTCCCGCTGCAGGCGCCGCCTCCAGCGCCACACCCTTGGCCTGCGCTTGGCTCCGCATTGCCGAGGTCGCGTCGTCGAGCACGCGGCCGAGGGCAACCTGCTCCAGCGAGAGGTCCAGCTTGCCGATGTCCGCCAGGGAGAGGTCGCGAATGTCCTCCACCAGCCGGTGCAGCCCCTCGGCGCGGTCCAGCGTCGACCGCAGCGTCTCGTCCGAGCGGTCGTAGACGCCGTCCAGCATGGCCTGGAGATTGCCCTCGATCACAGTCACGGGCGTGCGCAGCTCGTGGGCGATATCGGCAAACAGGTTGCGGCGGGCGGCCTCCTGGGCCTGCAGGCCGGCCGCCATGTCGTCGAAGGCCGCCCCGACCGTGGCCAGTTCGTCGCGGCCCGCGAGCCCGCTGCGCGCGCGCAAATCGCCCGCCGCCACGCCCCGCGCCGCCGCGGTCAGCCTGCGCAGCGGCCGGGTGATGCCGGCGGCGATGACGACCCCGACCACCAGCGCCACGCCCACGGCGATCGCCAGGCCGATTAGCAGCGAGCGCACCGTCTCGTTGATGAAGGCTCGTTCCAGCACCGCGCGAGCGTCGGATCCGATGGGCAACGGCCCCGCCGGGCCCAGCGCTTGCGGCATGTGCAACTGTCCAATTTCTCGGCCCGCCACTACGAGAGGCGTCGCCGGCCAGGCGGCGATGGCCACGCGGGATCGAATGCCGCCCGGACCCCAGACCAGGTCGCCCTCGGCGTCCACCACGGCCAGCGGCAACCCCCGCGGCTGGCCGCGGGGAAACACCTCGCGGGCCGCCTTCCGAAGATCGCCCGTGCGCTCGTAGGCCGCCGCGAGCCGGTCGGCCGTATGTTCGGCTTCGTGGTGGCGAACGTCTGACGCGAACCGCTCGAACCGGCTGGCCGTCGTCAGCCCGACCACCAGCGCCGCCGTGCCTACGGCCACCGCCGCCACCGCCACAAAGGCCAGCACCAGCCGCAGCGAGAGCCGCATGTCTACGTGTCGCCGAGCCGGTAGCCGACCCCGGTCACCGTCACGACATAGCGCGGCTCGCCGGGATCGGGCTCCACCTTGCGCCGCAGGTTGCGAATGTGGCTGTCGATCGAGCGCTCCAAGGTGATGCTGTCCGGGCCCGCCACGGCGTCCAGCAGGTCCGCGCGCGACAGCACCCGTCCGTCGGCCCGCGCCAGCGTCGCCAGCAGATCGAATTCGGTGCGCGTCAGCGAAAGCAGCTCCCCCTCGCGCCTGACCTGGCGACGGTCGACGTCGATTTCCAGCGAGCCGACGCGGGTGGCTGCGGCAATCGGCCCCGCCTGCGCGCGCCGCAGGATCGTGTGGACGCGGGCCACGAGCTCCCGGGGATGGAACGGTTTGGTCACGTAGTCGTCGGCGCCCAACTCCAGGCCCAGCACGCGGTCCGTCACCTCATCCCGCGCTGTCAGCAGCACCACGGGCCGCGGCCCGCGTTCCCGAATCGTGCGCAGCACGTCGAGGCCGCCGATGCCCGGCAGCATCAGGTCCAGCACCACGATGTCGGGCTGCTGCGTGGCCTCGTGCATCAGCGCGGTCTCGCCGTCCTCCGCCGTGATCACATCCATGCCCTCGCGGCGCAAATAGGCGCTCACCAGGCGGCGAATGTCGGGGTCGTCGTCTACCACGAGGACGCGCTGGTGTTTCACGGGCAATCTCCCGGAATCGTCACGGCGGCGGGAGCCGGCCGCCGACCGGCTCCCGCACACCGTACGCCTGGGGGAGGCTACAGAGCCAGCCGGCTCGCACTGGCGTCCGCCGGTGTCGATTTGGAGGAGTGGCATCCGCCGTGCTTGCCGCCGCGTCCGCCGTGGCCGAAGCCGCGACCCCAACCATGACCCCGCCCCGGCTCGTCGGTGTTGGTGACGATGGATTCCACGCGATCCGCCAGCCCGTCCTTCATGGTCTGGGCGCGCTCTTCGCTCAGGCGTCCGGCCTCGACCGCCGCGTCGATGGCCGCCGTCGCCCGAGTCACCAGCTCGTCGACGTACTCGTCCTTGGTCAGGCCGTTGGCCTCGGCGATGTCGGCGAGCGACGTGCCCTCGACGCGTTGCTCGCGGATCTCCTCGACCGAGACGCCGGACAGCTCGCTGAGGACGACGACGGGGGAAGGCTTGTTATCGAGTTTGACCGCCCAGCCGCGGCTCCGCCCGTGCCAGCCGGCGTCGCTGGTGACCATGGCCGTCACCTTGTCGGTCAGCCCCTCCTTGATCTCCGCGGCGCGATCTTCGGAGAGCTTGCCGTCGGCGACCGCGTCGTCGATCGCCGTCGTCGCCGCATCCACCACCGCCGCCACGTAGTCGTCGGTCGTGACGTCATTGGCCTCCGCGATGTCGGCCAGCGAGTCGCCACTTTCGCGCGCGCTGCGGATGTCCTCGACGGAAACGCCCGTCAAGTCGCTCAAGATCTCCACGGGCGAGACTCGCTTGCCGCCGAACCCGCCGCCATGGGCCAGCACGAGGCTCACGGCCACCACCGACACGATGGCGGCGCCCGCTACGGCGACCGCCAGTTTCCTCCACCGACCCATCCACATCCTCCTTGCCGTCAGGCGAGGGCAGTTGCTCACGACAATGACGGTAGAGGCGGCCTGTCAACCGAACCCGCAGAGGCAATGCAGAGCGTGTGCAGTTTTCGGAGCCGTCCGCCGCCCCGGATCGGACGACAGTAGGGGCGGTTCGCGAACCGCCCATATGCCCGTTCGACTGAAACCCTCAGTCCCGCGCCGCGACCTCGGCCCTCGGCGCCTGAGACTCGGACTGGTCGAGGGTGGTGCTGCCGGACGGCTCCTCGGCCGCATGCATCCCCGCCGCCGTGAGCCCCCACAGCTGGCGGCCCCAGAGCGCCACGAACGCCCCCACGCACAGGCTCAGGCTGCCACCGATCGCCATGGCCACGGGCGTTCCCAGGCGTTCGGCGGCCGCCGACAGCGGCAGGAGGCCCAGCGGCATCAGCCCCCAGTTGATCATCCACACCGCCATCACCCGCCCGCGCATATGCGCCGGCACCAATAGCTGCACGATCGTTTGGCTCAGCGCCATGTGAATTCCCTGAAACATGCCGACGCACGCCAGGACGAGCGCCACGAACGGCAGGAACCGCGTGAACGACAGGACCACGTACAGCGCGCCGTTGATGACGATGGCGGCGATGGCCAGCCGGCCAGGCCGGCGGACCTCCGGCGCCGCGACCAGGGCCAGCGCGCCGAGCACCGCGCCCGCGCCCAGCGCGCTGGTCACCAGGCCCAGGTCTTGCACGCCGGCCTGCAGGTCCTGCTTCACGAAGGCCGGCAGCAGCATGGTGAGCGGGTAGCTGAAGAGCGCCGGAGCCAGGGTCAGCACCATCAGCGAGCGTATGGGTCCGTGACTCAGGACATAGACAAATCCGGCGCGCAGGATCGCCACCGGCGATCCCTGGGCTCGCGGCCGGTGCTCGTCGGCGTCGATGCGCCGCACGTTGAGGATGCTCCAGACGTAGCCGCCGACCATCGTGAAGTAGGCCGCCGCGATGCCGGCCGCGCCGACGATGAGGCCGGCCAGCGCGGGACCGATCACGCGGGCCAGGTTCATCGTCGTCGCGTTCAGGGCCACGGCGTTGCGCACCAGCGTGCGGGGAACCGCCTCCGAGATCAGCGCGTAGCGGGCTGGCACGCTGAGGGCGAACATGGCGCCGGTCAGCGTGGCGCTGATCGCCAGATGCCACACCGCAATCACGCCCGTGGCCACCAGGGCCCCAATGGTCAGGGCCGTCAGGCCATTCACGCTCTGCGCCATCATCAGCAGCCGCGGTCGGTTCAGCCGATCGGCCAACAGTCCGCCCACCGGCGACAGCACCAGCATGGGCAACGACATGAAGAAGGACAGCAGACCGAGCGTGAAGGGTGAGTTCGTCAGCTCGACGACCAACCACCCCTGCGCCAGAAACTGCACGAAGTGAGCCGTCATCGCGCCGGCGTTGGCGCGCCAGAGACGGCCAAAGTTCGGGTGCGCAAATGACGGCAGGAAGCGCTCGCGGGTGGCTCGCCAGAGGCGTGGCAGCGGCGCCGGCCGCGCGACCGGCGGGTCGGCGGCGTTCTCGCGGGTCATCGCGGGCACCTCCGGGCGCAGCGCGATCACCTGCCAAACCACAGTGACTCGGTGCGGCGCGCTGCCCTCACGATACTCCGACGGCGCCGACGAACGCATGCGGGCGATGGCTCCGGCCCCTTCGCCCCTCGTGGAAGTCTTTGCGTCGCCCATCCAACGGAGATTGGAGACCGGGTCCGGTTCCCTCTCCCTGGAAGGGAGAGCAACTGTGTGGCCGGTGACGGGTTTAGCTGGCCATGGCGGGGTTCCAG